>JAPOIA010000068.1 GCA_029979185.1 Alphaproteobacteria bacterium
GAAAAAGGGCAATGAAACCCACAAATAGAACTTATGTTGCAAATTGGCCACATACGCCTATTTCGGGTTTTTCTTCCCTTCGCGCGACCCCCGTCACTCTTGCTGAAATCATCCAGCTGAGACTGCTTCTAGCGAAATTTCAGTCAGTTACGGATTGGCTATCGGCTGAATTCAGTATCAGCCCGCGGCGCTATCAGGCGTTGCTGGTACTCTGGACCAACGATCAGAACGGTGGCGTTATAATCAGCGAGCTCGGCAAGAGCCTGGGGATCCAGCGAAATACCTGCACAGAATTGCTGCACAGGATGGAGGCGGATGGCCTGATCAGCCGCGAGCGGCAGGCCGCCGACCGGCGCGTGATAAAGGTCTCGCTGACGCCGGAAGGCAGATCGCAGGTCGCTAAAATTGCGGCAGCAGACCGCCAGCGGCTCGCGGCCATGGAGCAGGACGTCCGGACCCTGCTGGACACCCTGTCCTACTGAATGCGGCGGCAACCTTGATGGCGCACACTACCGGATGCGCACCGGTCAGCGCCATCAGCCACGGCGGCGGGCGGCAAGAATGTAGTTCACGTCGGTATCGCCGCTTATCCGCCATTGGCGGGCCAGTGGATTGTAGACAATTCCGGTCTGCGCCGTGATCTTTAGACCGGCAGCCACGATGGCATCGCGCAACTCCGCCGGCTTGACGAATTTCTCCCACTGGTGCGTTCCCTGCGGCACCCAGCGCAGCACATATTCGGCGCCGACAATCGCCAGCGCAAAACTCTTGAGCGTGCGATTGAGGGTTGAGACGAACAGGAGGCCACCTGGCTTGACCAGCGTACCCAATGTCGCGACAAAATCTTCCATATCAACAACATGCTCAACAACTTCCAGCGCGCAGACGACGTCGTAGCTGTGTCCGGCAGCGGCCATGGCCTCGGCTGTATCGGACCGGTAGTCGATTCCCAGCCCGTGGTCGGCTGCGTGGGCGCGGGCGATATCGAGATTTTTCCGGGCCGGCTCCAGACCGGTGACTGATGCGCCCAGACGGCACAGCGCCTCGCTTAGGATGCCACCGCCGCACCCGACATCGACGATCGACAGGCCGGACAGGCAACCGGCGCGGGCCGGCGTGCGGCGCGAACCATCGGCAACGGGAAAATGCAGGGCAATCTGTTCGCAGATCCACTTGACCCGCACCGGGTTCATCTTGTGCAGGGCGGCCATTGGTCCTGCCGGCGACCACCATTGCACCGCCATGGCTTCGAAGCGGGATATCTCGCCGGGATCGGCCGAGGCCCGCGCGCTGCCCCCGTCCGGCGCAGCTGTATCCTGCCGGTTCTCGCGCAACTGGCTGCTCATGCAATCACTCCATCTGTCCGCCGCCCCGTTCACCAATCTTTCAGCAACGAAGTGACAAGACACGTTTCCAACAATTAGATAGCGTCCGATCCATCATTGATCTATACGCCCAACTGCCGTTCATACAGCACGCAAGCTCCGGTCAACAGTCACGAAAAGTCTCATGTCCCGTTTGGTAATGAAATTCGGCGGCACATCCGTTGCCGATATTGACAGAATTCGCAATGTCGCGCGCCACGTGAAGCGCGAAGTCGATGCCGGAAACCAGGTCGCGGTGATCGTTTCGGCCATGTCCGGCAAGACCAACGAGCTGGTCGGATGGTGCAGCCAGGCTTCGCCGTTGCACGATGCGCGCGAATACGACGCTGTTGTCGCATCCGGCGAACAGGTCACGTCCGGGCTGCTGGCGCTAACCCTGCAACACATGGGCGTCCAGGCGCGTTCGTGGCAGGGCTGGCAGATCCCGATCCTGACATCGCAGGCGCATGGTTCAGCCCGTATCGAGGGCATCGACGGCTCGGAAATCGTCAAGCGTTTCACCGAGCGCGAGGAAGTGGCCGTCGTCGCCGGCTTCCAGGGCCTGCACAAGGATACCGGGCGCATTACAACGCTGGGACGCGGCGGCTCCGATACCAGCGCGGTCGCCATCGCCGCTGCCATCGGCGCCGACCGTTGCGATATCTATACCGATGTGGACGGCGTCTACACCACAGACCCGCGCATCGTTCCGCGGGCCAAGAAGCTGGACAAGGTTTCGTTCGAGGAAATGCTCGAAATGGCCTCGCTGGGGGCAAAGGTGCTGCAGGTCCGCTCCGTCGAACTGGCGATGGTGCAGGGCGTCCGCCTGTTTGTCCGTTCGTCCTTCGACGATCCGGACAATCCCACAGAGGGCACGCTGATTTGTGATGAGGAGGAAATAGTGGAACAGCAGGTCGTCACCGGCATTGCCTATTCGAAAGACGAAGCGCAGATCACCTTGCGGCGCGTTGCCGACAAGCCGGGCGTTGCCGCAGGCATCTTCGTTCCGCTGGCCGAGTCCAACATCAACGTCGACATGATCATCCAGGTCGTCTCCAACGATGCCCATACGACCGACCTGACCTTCACGGTGCCCAGCGCCGAATATGCACGGGCAGTCAAGATCCTTGAAGATGCGCGCGATGTCATCGGTTACGAGCAGCTGGAAGGCGCAACTGACGTGGTGAAAATCTCCGCCATCGGCATCGGCATGCGCTCCCATGCCGGCGTTGCTTCGGCGGCCTTCAAGGCGCTGGCCGAAAAAGGCATCAACATCCGCGCCATCACGACCAGCGAAATCAAGTTCTCGCTGCTGATCGACAAGGATTACACCGAACTGGCGGTGCGCACGCTGCACTCCCTCTACGGTCTGGACAAGGCGGCCTAGTCGCCCGTTGTTGCCCTACCGGCAGCCGCGGGCCTCGCGCGTCTTGCTGATGATGCAATCGGCGGCGAATCCTTTCGCCGACGGCGCGACGACGATGGTTGCGTATGCGCGGCCGCGAAGCTTCCTGCCAATCGCCCCGTTCACCTGTTCCACCGTCAGGGCGGCAACCCGGGCCGGTGCGGTCTCAACTGTATCCGCAGGCAGGCCGTCCAGCATTGCCCCGAGCATGGCTGCCGATGCGCCCGCTGCCTTTTGATATCGCTGACGAAGACGGTTGATGAGCTTCGACTTCTCGGCAGCCAGTTCTGCCGATGTCACACCGCGCCGCGTAAAATCCTGGAAAGTCTGTTTCAGGACTTTCAATGCCGCCGGCGCCTGGTCGTGCGCAACCGCAGTCGACAGGATCAAAATATAGGGGTCGGAAACCGGTCGGAAGAAGCTGGCCGACACGCCATAGGCCGCGCCGAGTTCCTCGCGAACGGCTTTATACAGGCGCAATTGCAGGATGCTGTTGGCGAGCCTGCCCGCCGCCCGGTCAGCGGTGTGATCGAAACCACCCCAGCCGGTCATCACCAGTACGGTCTGCGGCACATCCCTGACCATGACCACCGAGCGGCCGGGGCTATGGCGCGGAATTTCCAGCGGCGAGGCAGCGCCATCGCCTGGCGGCAGGTGGCCGAACAGCTTGTCGATCTGTTCAGCGGCTTTCTCCGGACGGAGGCTGCCAGCCGCGGCGATCATCAGGCCCCGGCGATTGAAAACCGCCGACTGCCATTGGCGGACATGGCCGATGCTGACCTTTTTGTAGTTGCTCTTGTAACCGAGCAGCCATCGCCGCACAGGCCCTTCCGGGAAAAGCAGATAGGTCTCAACACAGTGGGCCAGGTTGTAGCCTTTCGCTTCCTGGCGATTGGCAGACAGCTGCAGGCGGCGGCTGATACGCCGGAAACGCCGTTCGTCGAGCGCCGGTCTGGCAAGTGTCCGGGCGAGCAAGCTGACGGCGCCCTCGATGTGATCGGGGGTTGTGTGAAGAAAGCCCATCATCCCCCTCGGACCAGATGTCAGCCGGATGCGCGTATCCAGATCCTTCAGGTCTTCGATAAATTCACCCCGGGTCATACCCTGCGGGCCCTGCAGCACAAGCGCCGGGCCAAGGGTCCAGACGCCGGAGGGAACCTTGCCACCCAGCACATAGTCGTCACGCCAGGCGAAGCGGATCGTCTGGTACGGTGCCGAGGGCATGTGCGCATAGCGGAAGGTCAAACCACCCGGCGTCCGGTGTTCGCCAACGGCCGGCTGGGCAGCGGCCGGCAGCGGAACAAGAATCGCGGCCGCCGGCAGCAATACCGATGGCGCGCATCCGGGAAACATATGGGAAACCAGGGCGCGCAACGCACCACGCAACAAGCGTGAGAATCGCATCGGTGGAAATTGCTTCGAACGCGTCACTGCTTCTTCCCTTCGGTAGGTGAAAGGATGCCCGTCACCACCCGCCCCCTGCCGGCAATGATATTTGCGATCTGCCTGACGTCCGCGAAAGTCACCGACTGCAACAGGCCGGGAAACCGATCCAGATCCTCGTAGCTTCGTCCGGCTGCAAGCCAGCCCACCAGGCGGCTGAATATGCGATCGGGATCGGCATCACGATGTTTTTGCGTTCGCGCCAGCCGCAACTTGATCCTGTCGAGCGTGTGCGGGGAAAAGCCCGGGCGGCCGAGAGATTGTACATAAGCTGTGATGGCGGCAAGCAGCGCCTTGCCTGCAACGCCCTCGGACGCCTGCGCGTTTATGGAAATCTCGTATATCCGGTTGTTGACGTGCTGAATGGATATGGACGGATCGTCTTCGGCGAGATCGCGCTTCTCGACCAGCGCATCGTAAAGCGAGCCCTTCAGTTTGGTGCGCAGGATGTTACGAAGCACAAGGGCCGTCGCATATGTCTTCAACGGATCGGAAGACGGCAAGCGGACAAGTTTCCGGTAATAGATCGATTGTTCCTGCACATCGGAATCGCGGATGCTCAGAGCGACATCCTCCTCATGCAAATCCGGATCGCCCAGTCTGGCGCGCGGCGGCAATATGGCTGGCGGGAGCGGCTTGAGATGTCTGGTTGCAATCTCCCGGAGCGCAACCGGATCGACATCTCCCTTGATGACGAACCAGACATTGTTGACATGATACCAGCGGCTGTGAAACGCCCGGGCATCCTCAACCGACAGCGCCATGATCGACGCGCGCGTGCCAATTGCCCAATGAGCGAAGGGATGGCCGTGAAATAGGACGGCGTCGATCTTGCGATCGAATGCCAATGCCGAATTGTTCGTGTATCGCAGGTCGTGTTCCTGCAGGACGACCCTGCGTTCGCGTTGAGCCATGATCCGGTCATAGTCAGCGGTTCGCAGTTGCGCCGCATAGAATTGAAACAGCTTGTCGAGATCGCTGCGCGAACGGTCGGACCGGGCCGGCATGGAATACTTGTATCGCGTTGCGATCATATTGGTGGAGCCGTTGGAAATGCCATTGGGAAAGAAGCGCACAGCCTTGTCGCCATTGTTCGGATTGCGGCCGTTCAGGACGAGATGCTCAAGAAAATGTGCAAGACCCAGACTCTTGCCACCCTTCTCTTCCGCCGAACCGGCATTGACAATCATCTCGAAGCGGGTGGAGGACCCCGGCTTGTCCGGCACCAGAAACACCCGATCGGCAATGCGCACGATCTTGCCAGCGGCAAGAGCGGCCGTTGGGGTCAGCGCCATTGCGAGAAGAGCCAGCCACACCGTTGCGACAATCTTTTTCATGATGCGACCCGATGCCCTGGCAGTGGCTTCCCGTATTCACGGACACTCGACGCCGCGAAATGAATGCGTGCGGCGCAAATAGTAACAATCAAGCCGCCAGTATGCCTTGCGGTTCTAAACGAAGTCCTGAAAGCATGTGGTATTCGCGAACATTTTCAGCACACAAAGTGGCTGCCGCCCGCAAGATAAACACCGGATTGGGCAGATTGATCGCCGACTCACATTTGCGACCATATTGAACGCAGGTCAGTGCGCCAAACACGGGACCGAGATTCCCGGCGCTGGTTCTGCAATCCTCACCGGCCGGCACGCCTGTCTATATGTGCTGCCGCATGAATTTCCTCCGTTGTGCCGCTCGGCGGATAGATCCATTGGGTGTTCACCATGCGCTTGAGATCGCCTGCCTCCGCGCCGGTCTTCTGTACGCTGCGTTCCCAGCCGGTGGTGAAGATGGCGCCGGACCTGCCAAGGTCGAGACAGGTGACATAGGCGGCCTGCCGGTAGATGCGCATCGGGATGCCCAGCAAATCGTGTACCACATTATATCCGGCATGCTTGCCCATCGGCATGGCGTGCTGGCAGGACATCATCGCCAGATGATCTTCATCGGCGCGGGCCGACGCAACATCGCCAGCGGCAAATATCGCATCCAGACCCGCAACTCTCAAATCGCTGCCAACCTGCAAGCGGCCCTGGCTGTCCCGCGGCACCATCTCCAGCCCCGCAGGAATTGTGGGCGCCTGGCCAGCGGTCAGGATACATGTCGATGCTGCAATAGCAGACCCATCCGCGAGCATGATGCCATCGGGGCGCAGGTCTGTAATCGCGACCCCGGTGTGCAGTTCTACAAGAGCATCCGCCAGGGCCCGTTCTATTTGCGGACGCGGGGCAGGACCGAGGTCGGGACCGACCACATCCGCCCGCTCGAGCAAAAGAATGCGCGCCTCCTGAGCCTTCTCTTCCCCAGCATGTCTGGCGATACGGTCGCGCATTTCGCAGGCAAGCTCGATACCGGTGAAACCGCCGCCGATTATGGCAAAGGTATTTGTACCCTGTCGCCACGGTTGCAAGCATATCTGCGCCAGGTGAGCGTCGAAGCGGATGGCAGATGCATAATCATCGACACTGAATGCATGTTCGGCAAATCCGGGGACGGCCGGCACGCGGGCGGTGCTGCCTGTCGCCAGAACCAGGCGCCGGAACGGGAGCGCGCGCGATGCGTTCATTGTCCCGGTTATCTGCAGACTGCATCCAGCGCCATCGATGGCTGCAACTTCGCCCTCGATGAATTCCACTCCCATCGCCTGCAGGGCAGGCAACATGGAAGCGCGAAGCGATTGCGGATCGGCTTCATAGAGCCGGGGGCGAATGGTCAGGAAGCTGTCGCGCGACACCAGCGCAACCGTCAGGGCAGCATCATGTTCGCGAATCTCGCGGGCCGCAGTCAGGGCTGCCCACATGCCGGCGAAACCGCCGCCGGCGACAACAATATCAGCCATCACCCCTGCTCTTTCTCTTCAGCCACGCGCCTTCGCGGCAGACGTCTTTGCCGGCGGCGGGCGCGGAACCACTCGGCGCTCTTGTACCGGAAGGTGGCGGGAATGGTCTTGCGGGCCCGGTTGGCAATGTCCTGCAAGGTCACGCCGGCGAGGGAACGCCGCATCGCCTGTTCTGCCTCTATCATGGCGGCATGAATGGCGCAGACCCCGCTGGACGCCCAATCCGGCGTCCCACCATCGAAGGCGGCGCAGGTCTGCCGGATATCCTTGCATTGAAACAGGGCTTTGCGGCCTTCAACCGCATCGGCGACCTCCAGGACAGTGATACGGCCGAGCGGGCGGGCAAGGGAAAAGCCACCGTCGCGCCCCTCATCGGCATGCACGATGCCGGCCTTCTCCAGCCTGGTGAAGAGCTTGGCAGCAACCGAAGGTGGCAGGTGGTAGAAGTCGGCCACATCGCGCGCGCTGGGCCGCAAATCCGATTCATCCGCGCCCAGGCGGAACAGATAATGCAAGGCCTGCTCGACTCCGGCTCCGAAATGCGCCATTTTTTACTCCGATTGATTTAATCGTAGTTAAATATGCTTTGGTCCAAGAGTCAATGAAATGGCGCGGAATTTGCCCGCGCGGCAGTTGCAGACAGAGGCTGCAATTGGCTATACGCAAACTTGCGTTCCGTTATAAGAAACGCGAACGGAAGCTTTGCGGCAGAATCCTGTGACACGCTGGCGACGGCCGGCGGATCGAGACCTGAATTTGATGACCACGCGCAGCCCACTCGGCGGACCCCGCCTGTTATTGCGCAGGCTTCGGGAAGTGATGTCCGAGCCTGTCAATGCACAGGAGCGCCTGGACCGGATCGTGGTGCAGGTCGCCTCGAATATGGTCGCCGAAGTGTGCTCGGTCTATGTCCAGCGCAGCGACGGCCTGCTGGAACTCTTCGCCACGGAAGGCCTGTCCCGCGCGGCAGTCCATATGACGACCATGAAGGTCGGGGAAGGTCTTGTCGGCCTGATCGCCAAGACCGCCGAACCGCTGGCCCTGCCCGATGCGCAGGATCATCCGGCCTTCTCCTACCGGCCTGAAACCGGCGAGGAAATCTACCAGTCCTTCCTCGGTGTGCCGATCCTGCGCGGCGGCAATACGCTGGGCGTGCTGGTTGTCCAGAACCAGACCAAGCGCGTCTACAACGAGGAAGAGATCGAGGTTCTAGAAACCATCTCCATGCTACTGGCCGAGATGATTGCTTCGGGCGAGCTGCAGGCCATCGCAAAACCCGGCACCAATGTCGGCCATCGCGGACCGATGGCGCTGAAGGGACTGCCTATCACCGACGGCGTCGGTCTCGGCTATGCCGTCCTGCACGAACCGCGCGTGATCGTGAAGAAGATCGTTGCGGAGAATATCGAGCTGGAAGAAAAACGGCTGGACGAAGCGCTGTCCGCCATGCGCGACAGCATCGACAGCATGATCGACGACCAGACAACGCGCGGCGAGCATCTGGAAGTTCTCGAAGCCTATCGCATGTTCGCCAACGACCGCGGGTGGCTGCGCCGGCTGCGCGAGGCGATCAAGACCGGCATTACCGCCGAAGCAGCTGTAGAACATGTGCAAAGCGATGCACGTGCACGCATGCTGCGTTCCACCGACCCCTATCTGCGCGAACGCCTGCACGATCTCGACGAACTGGCGAATCGCCTCCTGCATCAGCTGACCGGGCAGGAGCTCGTGGCCTCGCCGGACAACCTGCCGGACAATGCGATACTTGTTGCACGCACCATGGGTGCGACCGCATTGCTCGACTACGAGCGCAGCAAGCTGCGCGGCCTCATCCTCGAAGAAGCAGGGCCGACGAGCCATGTCGCGATTGTCGCAAGGGCGCTGGGTATTCCCACCGCTGGAGAGGTGGAAAACATTTCCGACCTTGTCGAACAGGGCGATGCCATCATTGTCGATGGCACCACTGGCGAAGTGCAAATCCGCCCGCAGGCCAATATCGAGGAGGCCTATCGCGAAAAGGCCCGTCTGCGCGCCCGCCGGCAGGAGCAGTACCAGCAGTTGCGCAATGTGCCCGCCGTCACCAAGGACGGCGTCGCGATCGGCCTGCACATGAACGCCGGTCTGCTGGTCGACCTGCCGCATATGGCAGAGACGGGCGCACAATCCATCGGCCTGTTCCGCACCGAACTGCAATTCATGATGGCGGCGGAATTCCCGCGGCTGGAACGCCAGTATGCGCTCTACAAGACGGTTATGGATGCTGCGCCGGGCAAGGCCGTCACCTTCCGTACGCTCGATATCGGCGGCGACAAGATCCTTCCCTATATGGCGACCTACGAGGAAGAGAATCCGGCGCTCGGCTGGCGGGCCATCCGCCTCGGCCTCGACCGTCCAGCTTTGCTGCGCGTGCAGGTGCGCGCCATGTTGCGAGCCGCTGGCGGACGCGATCTGCGCATCATGTTCCCGATGATAGCCAATGTCGCGGAATTCGAGGCGGCCAAAGACCTCACCAATCGCGAGTTGAAGCACCTGTCGCGGCACGGCTACGACCTGCCGAACGATCTCAAGCTCGGTGTCATGCTGGAGGTTCCCTCACTGCTCTGGCAGCTGGACGAAATTCTCGAGCAGGCAGACTTCCTGTCCATCGGTTCCAATGACCTGATGCAGTATCTGTTCGCGGCCGACCGCGACAACCGCCGCGTTTCCAACCGCTACGACCCGCTATCGGCCCCGGGACTGCGGGCGCTGAAGCATATTGTCGACCGTTCCAGGATTGCCGGCAAGCCAGTCACCCTGTGCGGGGAACTCGGCGGTAAACCCCTCGACGCCATGGCGCTGATCGCCATCGGCTATCGCGGCCTGTCCATGGCGCCTGCCAATATAGGCCCGGTAAAGGCCATGATCCTCAAGCTCGACGCCGGCAATGTCAGCGCCTTCGTCGATGACCTGATCGAGAACAACGCCAGCGATCCCAGCCTGCGGGCGCAATTGCAAACCTATGCGGAAGCCAAGGGCGTACCCTTGTAGCGTAGAGTCTTCCGCATCGCCGCGTGCAAGAACACGGCCCCTGCGCACAAACGCACCGCTTTCATTTTTCATTGTCGACAACGATTGAACCGCCATGTTGCCTGAAGAGAAACTCGACCTGATCCTGCGCCGTCACGAGGAGCTGTCGCATCGCCTGATGGATGGCGCAAGCGGACAGGAATTCGCAAAGCTGTCGCGCGAACTGGCGGACCTCGACGGCGCAGCCGGGGCGATCCGCAACTGGCAGCAGGCGCGGCGAAACCTTGCCGATGCAAGGGCGATGCTGGCCGATTCTTCGCTCGACAAGGACATGAAAGCCCTTGCCGAACTGGAAGTGGAAGAGACGGAAGAAAAGATAGAATCGCTGGAACAGAAATTGCGCATCCTGCTGTTGCCGAAGGACGCCGCCGACGAAGGTGGCGCGATCCTGGAAATCCGCGCCGGCACCGGCGGCGACGAGGCGGCCCTGTTCGCGGGCGACCTGTTCCGCATGTATTCCAACTATGCGGCTGACCACGGATGGAAGGTGGAACTGATGTCGGCGAGCGAAGGCACCGCCGGCGGCTTCAAGGAAATCATCGCATCCGTCGAGGGCCGCGGCGTGTTCGCGCGACTGAAGTTCGAATCCGGCGTCCACCGGGTCCAACGTGTGCCCGATACCGAAACGCAGGGACGCATCCATACCTCCGCCGCAACCGTTGCCGTGCTGCCGGAAGCCCAGGACGTTGATATCGAGATCAACGAAGCGGATCTGAAGATCGATACGATGCGCGCACAGGGCGCGGGCGGCCAGCATGTCAACAAGACGGACTCGGCGGTGCGCATCACCCATATCCCGACCAACACCATCGTCTTCGTGCAGGACGAACGCTCGCAGCACAAGAACAAGGCGCGCGCGCTCGCCCTTCTGCGCGCCCGTCTCTACGACGAACAGCGCCAGAAGCTCGATGCCGAACGGGCGCAGGATCGCAAGAGCCAGGTCGGTTCCGGCGACCGCTCGGAACGCATCCGCACCTACAACTTCCCGCAGGGACGCGTCAGCGACCATCGCATCAACCTGACGCTCTACAAGCTGGACAAGGTGATCACCGGCGAAGCTCTGGACGAAATCATCGACCCGCTGATCACCGAGCATCAGGCCGCCCTGCTGGCGGAAGCAGAGGGGTGAAGACGGTCATTCGGGGTACGACAGGCCGGCAAGGCAGGAAATGCCGCGGCTTGCGTATTTTCGCGATTGTTTATTTTTATTGCAGGGTTATCCTCCCCCACGGAGTTTTGTAACGCGCGCGAGGGACGGCGCGTGCAATGTCCGGAAAGGGCCGCCAGGCCAAAACGGAGGTAACACATCATGCGCAAGTTGTTCACGCTCGCCCTGTCCGCATTCCTGCTCGGCATCCTGACGATGGCGGCGCCGGTATCAGCAAATGACCGCTACGG
>JAPOIA010000069.1 GCA_029979185.1 Alphaproteobacteria bacterium
GATGCCGATCACGTCCTCGATCTGCTGGCGCACACGGTCGGCATCCGCCGCCGGGAGATCGACCTTGTTGAGGACCGGCACGATCTCGTGGTTGGCGTCAAGCGCGTGGTAGACATTGGCGAGGGTCTGGGCCTCGACGCCCTGCGAGGCGTCGACCACCAGCAGCGATCCCTCGCAGGCGGCCAGCGACCGCGACACTTCATAGGCGAAGTCGACGTGGCCGGGCGTGTCCATCAGGTTGAGAATATAGGTCTTGCCGTCCTTCGCCTTGTATTCGAGCCGGACAGTCTGGGCCTTGATGGTAATGCCGCGCTCGCGCTCGATATCCATGTTGTCGAGCACCTGCTCGGACATTTCGCGGGCGCTCAGCGTACCGGTTTCCTGGATCAGGCGGTCGGCAAGGGTCGACTTGCCGTGGTCGATATGCGCCACGATCGAGAAATTGCGGATATTGTCAAAAGAATGCGTCGTCATGGAATGCCGATAGCACCGGCAGGCGATTTGGGGAAGGGGGCAGTGGCGCGAGCCCGGTGCATGCCAGCGGCTACCCCCGCTCCATGATCTTCGAAATCACCCGCGCCGTGTAATCCACCATCGGTACGATACGGGCGTAGTTGAGACGGGTCGGGCCTATTATGCCGAGCGCGCCGATGACTTTCTGGGTCGCGTCGTCGCGGAAGGGCGCGGCGATCATCGACGAGCCGGAGAGCGAAAACAGTTTGTTTTCAGAACCGATGAAAATGCGCACGCCCTCGCCGGTTTCGGCGCGGGACAGGAGGTCGATGACGCCGGTCTTGGTTTCCAGGTCGGAAAACAGGAGACGTACGCGCTCCAGGTCCTCGGCGGCTTTCAGGTCTTCCAGAAGATTGGCCTGTCCGCGCACGATCAGTTGCTGGCCCGCGGCTTCCGGCCCGCTCCAGGCCGCAAGGCCGGCGTCTATCAACCGGGCGGTGAGGATATCCAGTTCCGCCTCGGCCCGCTGGCGGGAGGCTTCGATATCGGTGCGCAGGTCGCTCAGGGTGCGGCCGCGAATGCGGGCGTTGAGATAGTTTGCCGCTTCCACCAGCGCCGAGGCTGGCATGTCCGGCGGGATGGACAGCAGGCGGTTCTCGACGCTGCCATCGTCGGCCACGAGGATCGCCAGCGCCCGCTCCTTGTCGAGGCGGACGAATTCGATCTGCTTTAGGCGGGCGTTTTCCTTGGAGGTCACGACGACGCAGGCGCCGCGCGTCAGGTCGGACAGGACGGAGGTCGCCTGGGTCAGCATGCTCTCGAAGCTCTGGCCCCGCGATGCCGCCTTGACCTGCGCCTCGATCTGGTTGCGGTCCTCGCTCGACAGGTCGCCAAGCTCGAGCATGGCATCGACGAAAAAGCGCAGGCCGAGTTCGGTCGGCAGACGGCCGGCGCTGGTATGAGGGGCGTAAATCAGCCCGGCCTCTTCCAGGTCCTGCATGACATTGCGCACGGATGCCGGCGACAGGGGGGTCGTCAGCAGGCGGGAGAGATGCCGCGAGCCGACGGGATCGCCGGTTGCCAGATAGCTATCGACGATCTGACGGAATATTTTGCGCGAACGTTCGTTCAGCGCTCCTATCCCTGAACTTTCCGACGATGGCTGATTGAAGATTCCCGGCATAGCCATAAGATTGTCAAAGCAACGGCCGAATGCAAGGGGTTTGGGATGGCAGGGCTTTGGATGGTCACAGGGCCGGCCTTCGAGTGACTGTACTCCGGTACGATAGCGGCTTGACATGGCGGGCCCGGCACTGACACTGACATCCTTGAGAATTTTGGGCCGACCGGTTTGCCGCCGGTTTGCGAGTTTTCGTGGAGGAAACTGTGAAAATAGCGTTTTTCGATGATTTTCAGCTTGGTGTCGTGACCGACGAGGGTGTTGTCAACGTCATGGACGCGGTGGCCGACATCCCGCGGACCGGCCCGCACAATCTGATCACCGGCCTGATCGAGAATTTCGAAGCCTATCGTGGCAAGCTGGAAGCCGCTGCGAAAGCTGGCAAGGCCATTCCGCTGGCCGATGTGCGCCTGCGCCCGCCGCTGCCGCGTCCGTTCAATATCGATTGCATGGCCGTGAATTACATGGAAGACGGCAAGCGTGCCGAGGCCGCGCCGATCAACGGTTTTGCCAAGTCTCCGAACGGCGTGATCGGGCAGGGCGACGCCATGGTGATGCCGGACGTGCCGCTTACTTCCTTCGAGGCGGAAGCCGAACTGGGGTTGGTCATCGGCAAGACCGCCAGCAATGTGCCGGCGGACCAGTGGTGCGACTACGTCTTCGGTTACATCTGTTTCCTCGACGGCTCGGCGCGCGGGCTGCCGCCGTCCGGCAATACCTTTTACCAGATGAAATCGCGCGAGACGTTTGCGCCCATCGGCCCGTGGATCGTGACGGCCGACGAGATCGACGATCCGCAGAACCTACAGGTAACCCTGCGCTGCAACGGCGATGTGCGGCAGAATTTCAATACATCGGACATGGCGCACAAGATTCCGCGTTGCGTCGAATGGGTCAGCTCGCTGCACACGCTCAACCCCGGCGACATCATCGCCACGGGTACAAACCACGGCGGTCTGTCATCGTTCATGGATGGCGAACAGGTCGAACTTGAGATCGAGAAAGTCGGCACACTATCTGTCAGCGTCAAGGACGATCTGAAGCGCAAGTGGCCATCGCTCACCCGCGAGCAGAATGGCGACTGGCGCACGCCTACCAAGCAGATCAGCGGCAAATATGCGCCGGCAAGCTGAGCGGCTTTTTGCCGATTTGTGAAACGATACGGCAGGTGGGCTATTCGAGCCTGCCTGCTCCATGCATCAGGAGCCCATTGTGACGCCATCTGTAAAGTCCACATCCGACCGTGCTGTCTTTTCATGGGAAGACCCTTTCCTGCTGAACGATCAGCTTGAGGAAGACGAGCGCATGATCCGCGATACGGCGCGGTCTTATGCGCAGGGTAAACTGCTGCCGAAAGTGATCGACGCCTATGCCAAGGAAACCATCGATCCGGACGTCTTCCGCGAGATGGGCGAATTGGGCCTCCTGGGTGTGACGCTGCCGGAAAACTACGGCGGTGTCGGCGCCGGCTATGTGTCCTACGGTCTCGTTGCGCGCGAAATCGAAATGGTCGATTCCGGCTATCGTTCGATGTTGTCGGTGCAGAGTTCGCTCGTCGCCTATCCGATCTGGGCCTATGGTTCGGAAGAGCAGCGGCAGAAGTACCTGCCGAAGCTGGCGAGCGGCGAATGGATCGGCTGTTTCGGTCTGACCGAGCCGGATGCCGGATCGGATCCCGGCTCGATGAAGACCCGTGCCGAAAAGATCGACGGCGGATATCGCCTGACCGGTTCGAAGATGTGGATATCCAACGCACCGATCGCCGATGTGTTCGTCGTCTGGGCGAAGTCTGATTCCCACGACGGACAGATCAAGGGTTTTGTGCTGCAGAAGGGAACCAAGGGGCTATCTGCGCCGAAGGTTGAGGGCAAGCTGTCGCTGCGCACGTCGGTTACTGGCGAGGTTGTGCTCGACGGCGCAGAGGTCGGCGAAGATGCCCTGTTGCCGAACGTGTCGGGCTTGAAAGGTCCGTTCAACTGCCTGAACCGCGCGCGCTACGGAATTGCCTGGGGCGCGATGGGCGCGGCGGAAGACTGCTGGCTGCGGGCGCGGCAATACACGCTTGATCGCAAGCAGTTCAACCGTCCTTTGGCGGCAACCCAGCTCGTGCAGAAGAAGCTTGCCGACATGCAGACGGAAATCGCACTTGGTCTGCAGGCGGCGCTTCGCGTCGGGCGGCTGTTCGATTCCGGCAATGCATCGCCGGAGATGATCTCGATCATCAAGCGCAACAACGCCGGCAAGGCACTGGATATCGCACGGCTCGCGCGCGACATGCATGGCGGCAACGGTATTCATGGCGAGTATCACGTTATGCGCCATCTGCAGAATCTCGAGACGGTCAACACCTACGAAGGAACGCATGACGTTCATGCGCTGATCCTCGGACGGGCGCAGACTGGTCTGCAGGCTTTCTTCTGATCGCCATGCAGGCGTTCCGGAATCCGGAAGCAGCGCTGGCGGCGCATGCATTCGTCAAAGCCATATTATTCTATGGCGGCGTGATGTTTGCGGTGGGTTTCGCTTTCGGGTCCCTGCGGGAGCTGGCGTTCATTCCACTGTTCGGCAAGCGCGCAGGGCACTGGATCGAATTTCCGCTGATGCTGGCGGCGACGGCCTTTATCGCTGGCATTGCTGTTCGGCGATTGCATGAGGTTTCGAGAAAGAAGCTTTTGCAGCTTGGTGTAGCCGGCACGATCTTGTTGCTGATGATTGAGAGCGGTTTTGCGCTATTCGTGCTGCGCATGCCGGTGAAAGACTATCTGTCGGGCTTTGATGTCACACAGGGCGCGCTGTTTCCCTATGGCCTGTTTTTCATGTGCCTCGCGCCCTTGCTGATACATTCGCTGCGAGCGAGAGTTTCATGAGCGGACCCCTTGCTTCCATTCGCGTGCTGGAATTGGCGCGCATCCTTGCCGGGCCGTGGTGCGGACAATTGCTGGCGGACCTTGGCGCAGATGTCGTCAAGGTCGAACGCGCCGGCGCTGGCGACGACACCCGCAGCTGGGGGCCGCCTTTTATCGACGCGGCTGATGGCGGGAATTTCGGCGCTGCCTATTTCCATTCCTGCAATCGCGGCAAGCGTTCTATAGAAGCAGATTTTCAGACGGAGGAAGGCCGCGCCCTGGTGCGCAAGCTTGCAGCCCATGCGGATGTGCTGATCGAGAATTTCAAGGTTGGCGGGCTGAAGAAGTACGGTCTCGATTACGCCAGCCTGAAAGAGATCAATCCGCGGCTGATCTATTGTTCGATCACCGGTTTCGGACAGGATGGACCCTATGCTGCGCGTGCCGGCTACGACTTTCTGATCCAGGGCATGGGCGGCGCGATGCATCTGACAGGTGCACCGGACGGCCCACCGGCGAAATCGGGTGTCGCCATTGCCGATATTTTCACCGGTCTCTATGCAGCCAACGCCATCCAGGCCGCGATCATCTGCCGGGCGGAGACAGGCGAAGGCGCCTATATCGATTGCGCACTACTGGATACGCATGTTTCCGTCCTCGGCTATCAGGCGCTGAACTATTTCGTTTCCGGCAGGGAGCCGCGGCGCATGGGCAACGGCCATCCCAATATCGTACCCTACGATGTGTTTCCGGTCGCCGACGGCGATATCATCATTGCGACGGGTAACAACCTGCAATTCGGCAAGCTGTGCCATACGCTGGGTCATCCGGAGCTTGCGGGCGATCCGCGCTTTGCAACCAGCAAGGACCGGGTCATCAACCGCGAAGAATTCAACGCGGTCTTCCATCCGCTGACTCGCAGTTTCAAGCGCGCGGACCTGTTGCCGAAGCTGGATGCGGCAAGCGTCCCGGCGGGGCCGATCAATACGGTGACCGATGTCTTTGCCGATCCGCAAGTGCAGGCGCGCGGCGTGCGCATCGACATAGCCAATCCGGACGCCAAAGCGGGTTCGACGCCGGGATTGCGCTCGCCGATTGTCATGAACGGCACAGCGCTGGCAGCAGAGCGGCCTGCGCCGGTGCTGGGAAAGCACAGCTGCGAAGTATTGAACGATCCCGCATGGACTGGGGAGTGAGAAGGCAATGAGCGAAGCGGCAAGCAATGCGCGCACAGGGGCGCAGGTTTTGGTCGATCAATTGACCATTCAGGGCGTGGAGCATGTGTTCTGCGTACCAGGCGAATCCTATCTTGCCGTACTCGATGCGTTTCACGACGCGAATATCGAGATAACCGTGGCGAGGCAGGAAACCGGTGCGGGCATCATGGCCGATGCGAATGCGCGGCTCACCGGCCGGCCGGGCATCGTGTTTGCGACACGCGGTCCGGGGGCCACCAATGCTGCGCATGCGATTCACATCGCTGAGCATGATTCAACGCCGCTTATCCTGTTTCTTGGACAGGTCGGGCGGCGGATGCGCGGGCGCGGCGCGTTTCAGGAAATGAACTATGAAGAGGTTTTCGGATCGACCGCCAAATGGGTGGTGGAGATATCCGATCCGGCCCGCATCCCCGAACTGGTATCCCGCGCGTTTCACGTCGCCATGCAGGGGAGGCAGGGCCCGGTCGTCGTGTCGCTTCCAGAGGACATGCTGAAGCAACGAGTCAGCGTCAACGATGCGCCGCGCGCGGAACCGGCCCAGCCTGCGCCGTCTGGCTCCGACATGAAGCGGCTTCAAGAGGCTTTGCTGAAAGCACAGCGGCCGCTGGCAATCATCGGTGGCAGCAATTGGAGCGCTGAGGCATGCGCACAGTTCCATGCCTTTGCAGAACGTTTCGATATTCCCGTCGTTACCTCGTTCCGCCGCACCATGCTGTTCGACGCGGAACACGCCAACTATGCCGGAGAACTGGCTCTCGGACCCAATCCGAAACTGATCGAACGTATCAGGCAATCCGATTTCATTCTGCTGGCCAGCGGGCGCATGGCGGAGGTTCCCTCGCAGGGCTTCACGTTGTTTGATATTCCAAAGCCGGTGCAAACGTTCGTGCATGTCCATGCCGATCCCGAGGAACTGGGACGTATTTACTCGCCGGACATTGCTATTTGCGCGACTCCGCAGGCGTTTTGTGCCGCGCTTGAGGGCCTTGCTCCGCCGGATCGTATTCCATGGCGTGAAAATACAAAGGCCGCGCGCTCCGACTATCTTGCCTTCACCAATGTAGCCCCGGAAACGCCGGGCAAGGTGCAGATGGCGAAAATCATGCTGTGGCTTCGCGAGAACCTGCCTGCCGATGCAATCGTCACCAATGGCGCCGGCAATTACGCTATCTGGGTCGGGCGTTATCTGCGTATCCGCAAATACGGCACCTTGCTGGCGCCGGTTTCCGGGTCGATGGGTTTCGGACTGCCGGCGGCAGTCGGTGCAAAGCGCACCTTTCCGGACCGGCAGGTTGTCAGCTTCAACGGCGATGGCTGTTTCCTCATGAACGGACAGGAGTTCGCGACAGCCGTGCAGTACAACCTGCCGATTATCGCGATTGTCATGGACAACAGCATTTACGGGACGATCCGTATGCATCAGGAGCGTGAATATCCGGGGCGCATTTCGGCGACCAGTATGCGCTCGCCCGATTTCGCTGCGCTCGGGCGCGCCTACGGCGGCCATGGCGAGACGGTGGAGTCAACGGATGAGTTCGTGCCGGCGTGGGAACGTGCGGTTGCGTCCGGCCTGCCAGCGATCATTCATGTCAAGATCGATCCGGAGGCCATCACACCGGTCACGACCTTGAGTGCAATCCGCGATACATCGCTGAACAAACCGAAATAGTCATTCGGCAGCAGGACTTTTCTTGTCTTCGCTGGAGTTATCGCGCTCGCGGTCCAGGCGACGCATTTCCCGGACGCGCGTGGCGTAGCGAATCTGGTGCCGCTTCTGCTGCTTCTCGCCGCTGGGTTGCAGGAGCTTGCGGAATTCGTCACGCTTTTCGTGAATGGAGGCGATGACATAACCCATGGGAACGCCGATATCGACGAGCGTTGCTTCTGACAGTTGTAGGCTAGCTTCCATCGTTTCCGGGATGGCGTCGCTGGCGCCAAGGCCATAGAGCACGGTGGCGTGATGGGCGTCACGGGCGCGTGCGACAATGGTTATGTCCTGACGCTCACGGCGGACCATGGCGACGATGATCTCGACAGCGCGCGGCGCATCCATGGTGATCACGACGGCGCGCGCATCGTGCAGGCCGGATTTGCGCAGTAGTTCCAGATGGGTTGCATCGCCCCAATAAACCGGATGTCCGGCCTGCCGCTCGCGCATCACTAGGCGTGCGTCGCCATCAATGGCGAGATAGGGGATTTCGTGACGGGCCAGCATTTCGCTGACAAGTGTGCCGACGCGTCCGAAGCCGATGACAATCACATTACCGCTGCTGAGCGTGCCTTCCGCTCCAGGCTGCAGTTCGGGATGATCGGCCGGCGCCTCTGGCTGCGCCCGGTTCAGATATCCTGTCGCGAGGGCGAGTCCGGGAATGGCCACCATGGTCAGGGTTACAGCGAGCATGAGCTGGCCACCGATGGCGCGCGGCACCGCCTCGACAGCAATGGCTGCGCCAAGCATGACGAAGGCGAATTCTCCGCCGGGTCCCAGCAGCAGAGCGGCTTCCTGCGCGGCCGGGGCGGAGAATTTCAGCGCCCGCGCAATGGCGATCACGATCAGCGCCTTGACGGCGATGAGCATGACAGCGACGCCAAGGGTCATTCCAGGATTTCGGGCAACCTCTGTAAGGTCCATTCCGGCGCCAATCGAAACGAAGAAAAGCCCCAGCAGCAGGCCTTTGAACGGTTCAATCGTCGCCTCAACCTCGCGGCGGTATTCGGTCTCCGCGAGCAGCAGGCCGGCGATGAAGGCGCCCAGCGCCATCGACAGGCCCGCCGCCGCAGACAACATGGCGGAGCCAATAGCCACCAGCAGGCAGGCTGCCATGAAGAATTCCGTCGAGCGTGTCACCGCCACCTGATGAAACAGCGGGCGCAGAAACAGGCGTCCGAAGGCAACGAGGGCTCCGACTACGGCAAGCGCGGGAACGATGGCGTAAAAAAACGCCACCGCCGGATTGGTGCTCATGCCTGCGTCGAAGCGCTGGTCCAGCAGTGCGACCATGAATAGTAGCGGCGCTACCATAAGGTCCTGGAACAGCAGTATCGCGAATACGGCACGACCGGCCGTCGTGCCAAGACGCTTGCGTTCCGATAGTACGGGCATGACGATGGCGGTTGACGACAGGGCCAGTGCGCCGCCGATAATGGCGGAGGAAACGGCGTTGAGGCCAAGAAGCATCGCGCAGCTGGCGATGACCACGGCGCTGATCGCGACCTGAAGCGCACCGAAGCCGAAGACCAGCTTGCGCATGCGTTTGAGGCGTTCGAATGAAAGCTCGAGACCAATGATGAAGAGGAGAAATACGACGCCGAATTCCGCATAGGTGGCCATGGCCTTCACATCGGAGAATGTGATTGCCGTTAGCCACGGATAGGCGCCTGTCAGCTGCCCAAGTCCCGCAGGACCAAGGATTGCGCCAGCTCCGAGAAAGCCGATGACCGGGGTAACCCGCATGCGGCGGAACAGGGGAACAACAACACCCGCCGTGCCGAGAAACAGCAAAGCCTCGCGATATGCTCCAATTTCCAGGGGTGCGGACAATACCGGCTCCAAATCATGCTCTGTTTTCCAACTTACATGAATCGGCGCGGTTTCCCAATTCTACGAAATTGAAGAGCCCTGCATCGCGCGCGCGAAATCGCCTTCAGGAGCGAGACATCCCAAGGCGTTGGCGCTGCGTTGCAAGGAGTTTCAGAGAATCTTCTTTTTCAGCGAATCAAGAGCATCGCTTGCCTCACTCACTGTCCGTGAAAGCGTGCGTTGAACCGGTACTATCGTGGCGCTGGCTGCTGCAGCCGGCCATTTGAGTGAGGCGGCCAGCCACTCGCCGGCCGTTGCCTGTTGGGTAGCGCTTCTCGATGCCTGCGTGCGCGGGCGAATGGTCCTGCGCTGGTTCTGTGCACGAGCCAGCGTGACCCGTTGCGCCTTGCGTTTGCTAGCTGCGCGAGCCACGGACCGCTTCAGTATGCGCGGCCGTATATCACGGGGTGCTGCCATCACAGCCCGGATGACGGGCGGGCTCACCGGCGCCTCTATTGTTGCAGGGATGTCGTTGCTGCCTGAAGAAGTTGCGGTTGTCACTTCGCTGCCGGCTTTCGATTCCTGCGCGTTGGCGACTTTCGAAAGGGCGAATCTGATTTGCTCGCGGCGCAATTGTGCTTCGCGCTCCAGCTCCGGATTGGGCGGCGGTGCCGCAGTGGTCACGCGCAGGGTAACTTTCGACCGTGTTGCGGAAGAGTCGGATTGCGGCAGCAAGGCTAGGGTGATAGCAATCGCAACAACAGGCATGGCCAGCAGCGCAAGCTCCAGTCGCAGCGAATCGGTCCTGCGCGAAAAAAAGACATTCAACGCCGGGACTCTCGCTGGTCCGGAGTTGCCGGTATATTTCCTGCGCTCCTGTTGCTGCAGGATGTCTCTCCCAAAGCATACAGACATGACTGTCCATCCAATCGCAATTGCTTCGATTGAAAGAAGCTAGGCCTGATAGGAGACTGGAAAAGGGCGTAATCCGGGCAGATTTAAGACATTTGCGCTTTTCGGGATGCCTTTCCGGGCAAACCGGTGCGTCATCGCCAATGCGCTAAGTTTTTGTGAACTTTCTGTTAATACCTTGTTAAGGTGCAGCCTAGGCGGCTTTGGCCAGACGCTCGGTGACCATCTGGCGCAAGCTGCGCAGATCGGCCGTAAACAGTCGAATGCCCTCGGCCAGCTTTTCGGTCGCCATTGCATCCTCGTTGAGGGCGAAGCGGAACGCGTTTTCGTCGAGGCGCATCCGTGCGGGCGCAACCGCACCGTTTAACTCTGGCGAGAGCTTGCGCGGCAGTGCGCCATCGGCAGTGCTCAGCTCGCCCAGCAACTGCGGCGAAATTGTCAGGCGGTCGCAGCCGGCGAGCGCCTCTATCTCACCCGTGGTTCGGAAGCTTGCACCCATTACAACGGTGCCAATCCCGTTGGCCTTGTAGTAGTTGTAAATGGAGCGCACGGACAGGACGCCGGGGTCGGTCTCGGCGGTATAGTCCTTACCTGTCGCCTTCTTGTGCCAGTCGAGGATACGGCCGACGAAGGGCGAGATCAGGAAGGCGCCGGCATCGGCACAGGCGGCGGCCTGTGCGAGGCAGAACAGCAATGTCATGTTGCAGTCAATACCTTCCTTCTGCAGCACTTCCGCAGCGCGGATACCTTCCCATGTGGAGGCCAGCTTGATGAGGATGCGGTCACGGCCGATGCCGCGAGCCTCGTATTCGCCGATCAGAAAACGCGCCTTGTCGATCATGGCCTGCGTATTAAAGGACAGGTCGGCGTCGACCTCGGTGGAGACGCGGCCTGGAACGATGCGCGTAAGCTCGGCGCCGAAATTCACCGCCAGCCGGTCGGCAATTGCTTCGGCGCCGTGGCCGGATTTTGTGCCCCACTGAATGGCTTCGTCGACTAGGTGGGCATAGGCGTCGATCTGCGCGGCTTTCAGGATCAGCGTCGGGTTGGTGGTGCAGTCCTGCGGTTGAAACTGGCGGATCGAATCCATGTCGCCGGTGTCGGCGACGATGGTGGTCATGGCTTTGAGCTGGTCGAGTTTGGATGGCATGGCGGGCTCCCTTCGCCGGTGCTGGTCACATTCGCGATTGCCGAAATCCATAGGCCATGCGCCGCCGGATGGAAACGCCGGTTTGCCAATTGGACACAGTAAAGAGTCGTTCCCGAACGCGTTTTAGGCCGTCAGCAATCGCAACAGATGCGGAAGTCCTAGCATCCGCCAGTCCTGTCGCCAGCAGTTGCCAGCGGCTTGCCATTTACGAAAACGCT
>JAPOIA010000006.1 GCA_029979185.1 Alphaproteobacteria bacterium
CCGATGGTCTGGGCGATCGGCTTCATCTTCCTGTTCACGGTTGGTGGCGTGACCGGCGTCGTGCTGGCGAATGCCGGTATCGACCGCCAGCTGCACGAAACCTACTACGTTGTCGCCCACTTCCACTACGTGCTGTCGCTGGGCGCCGTGTTCTCGATCTTCGCGGCTTTCTACTACTGGTTCCCGAAGATGAGCGGCTACATGTACAACGAAAAGCTCGGGCACTGGCACTTCTGGACCATGTTCGTCGGCGTCAACCTGACGTTCTTCCCGCAGCACTTCCTTGGCCTGGCCGGCATGCCGCGGCGCTATGTCGACTATCCGGATGCGTTCCTGCTGTGGAACCAGATCTCGTCCTACGGCTCCTATCTCTCGGCCGTCGGCGTGCTGATCTTCCTGTTCGGCGTGATGCAGGCCTATTCCCGCAAGGTGAAGGCTGCCGACAATCCGTGGGGCGTTGGCGCCACGACGCTGGAATGGACGCTGTCTTCGCCGCCGCCGTTCCACCAGTTCGAGACGCTGCCGCGCATCGCTGCAACGGATCATCACTAGGACTATTGCTCCCGGCGGCGGCCAGAACCGCCGCCGGGACCTTTCCCGAAAAGCCGCGCAGGCCCGCGGTTTTTCCGGCAAGGTTCCATCACTTACCGTTTCCGGACTGTTGAAGGCAGCCGCGAACACTCCGCCTCCGCCAGTGACAACCGGACGGCAGGGCTGGCAACCGGTCCGGGTTGACGGACAATCGATGCAAAGCGGGCTCAAATTGCAGAGCCAAGGGCGACAGTAATGAGTTTAGCGAACCAGCAAGACCAGTGGACCGGCAACGCCTCGTTGTCGCTTGCGGATCCCGGCGATTATTTTGCGCTGCTGAAACCGCGGGTAATGTCGCTTGTCGCGTTCACCGCCCTGACCGGCATTCTGATTGCCCCCGGCTCCATGCATCCGGTGCTGGCGGTTGCCTCGCTGCTGGCGATTGCAGTGGGCGCCGGCGCGTCCGGGGCCCTGAACATGTGGTATGACGCCGACATCGATGCGGTCATGCAGCGCACCAGCACCCGTCCGATTCCCGCCGGCAAGGTGACGCCGGAGCAGGCCCTGAGTTTCGGGCTCGTCCTTTCGGGCCTGTCGGTGCTGACGCTGGGCGTGGTCGCCAACTGGTTCGCCGGCGCGTTCCTCGCTTTCACGATTTTCTTCTATGCCGTCGTCTATACGATGTGGCTGAAGCGCTCGACGCCGCAGAATATCGTTATCGGCGGCGCTGCCGGAGCCTTTCCTCCGATGATCGGCTATGCGGCAGTCACCGGAACGGTGACAGTGGAAAGCCTTGTACTCTTCGCGATCATCTTCATCTGGACGCCGCCGCATTTCTGGGCGCTGGCGCTGCTCAAGGTCGACGAATACGAGCGCGCCGGCGTACCGATGATGCCTAATGTGAAAGGCGAGAAGCGCACGCGCATCGAAATCCTGGCCTATTCCCTCGTTCTCGCGCCGGTTGGCGTATTGCCGTGGGCGCTTGGATTTGCGTCCTGGATCTATGGCGTCATAGCGATTGCAGGGGGCGCCGGCATGATCGCCCTGTCGATCCAGGTGCTGCGCGCCGCAGACGGCGCGAAACTGGTGAAGCCGGCCCGCAGCCTGTTCTTCTTTTCCATACTTTACCTGTTCGTCCTGTTCGCGGCCCTTGCCGCCGGGCAGATCATCCATCGGGTGGCCGGATGAGCACGACTACAGGAGCTTTGGCCAAGGGAGCTTTGGCAATGAGCGGCAAGCCCGACAAAGACGCTTCCGGCGACGGCAGAAACGACACCGCAAGTCGGCCGGACGGTTTCCCTGAAACCTATGTGCCCACTCCGGAAGAAGCGCGCGCCCGCAGGCGCCGCAATATCGCCATCGCGATTGCGATCGGCGTATTTTCCGTTTTTTTCTACGCCATCACCATCGCAAAGCTGGGCGTCGGCGTAATAGAACGCCCCCTGTAGGAAAGCGCATGTCCAACCTTACGGCCCAGGATCGCAACAACAAGCGCCTCGCCCTGACCATTCTGGGGGTAGCGTTTCTGATGCTCGGCATGGCCTTCGCCGCAGTACCGCTTTACCGCATGTTCTGCCAGGTGACCGGTTTCGCCGGGACGCCGGTTGTGGCCAAGACCGAATCCGCCGTGCAGGGCAAGCGCATCATGAATGTGCGCTTCGACGCCAATGTCTCGCCGGAGCTCAACTGGTCGTTCAAACCCGAAATCAACTCCATCGACGTGCGCACCGGCAAGACGGTGACGATCTTCTACAAGGTCACCAACAATTCCAGCGAACGTCAGACTGCGATGGCGACGTACAATGTCGCGCCCGATCAGTCCGGCGGCTATTTCAACAAGATCGCCTGCTTCTGCTTTACCGACAAGACGCTGGATCCCGGGCAGACCATCGACATGCCGGTGGTGTTCTACCTCGACCCGGCGCTGGAAAAGGACGAGACCATGCGCAACGTCGCAGGGGTGACGCTGTCCTATACATTTATCGCGAAAAAGCAGACGAAACAGAAATCCGCCGCGGCTCCTGCCGCGACAACCGGCAAGACGAAACTGTAAAACCGGACCCAAATATCGCCGGGGCGAGGATTGTGAGACCAATCGCCGCCTTGACTTGAGAGCTGACAAACTGTGGAAACAGTGTAACAGGAAGCATGCCAAATGCGCCGTTTGCGGGCTATAAGCCCTCAGGACTGCGCCAAACACTACGGGGAATACCATGGCTGACGGCCACGCCAAACCGAATCACGACTATCATCTCGTCGACCCCAGCCCCTGGCCGCTGGTAGGCTCGATTGCGGCCTTCATCACTGCCGTCGGCGCCATCATGTGGATGAAAGGCCTGAGCCTGCTCGGCCTGAAGATGGGCGGCTTCCTGTTCGGCGCCGGCATGATCGGCATTCTCTACGTGATGTTCGTCTGGTGGGCGGATGTCATCAACGAGGCCGAGCACAAGGGCGACCACACGCGCGTCGTGCAGATCAGCCACCGCTACGGCATGATCCTGTTCATCGCCTCCGAAGTGATGTTCTTCGTGGCCTGGTTCTGGGCCTTCTTCGACGCCAGCCTGTTCTACAACGAAGCCGGACAATACGCCCGCGTCGAGTGGAGCAAGGGCATGTGGCCGCCGAAGGGTACGGAAGTGTTCGATCCATGGCACCTGCCGCTGCTGAACACGCTGATCCTGCTGACCTCCGGCACGACCGTCACCTGGGCGCATCATGCGCTGCTGCATGGCGACCGCCAGGGGCTGAAGAACGGCCTGATCCTGACCGTGCTGCTGGGCGCCGTGTTCACCGGCGTACAGGCCTATGAATATGCTCATGCGCCATTCGGCTTCAAGGGTTCGCTCTATGGCGCCACGTTCTTCATGGCGACCGGCTTCCACGGCTTCCACGTGCTGGTCGGAACGATCTTCCTGCTGGTCTGCCTGATCCGCGCCTACAAGGGCCATTTCACGCCGACGCATCATCTCGGCTTCGAGTTTGCCGCCTGGTACTGGCACTTCGTTGACGTTGTCTGGCTGTTCCTCTTCGCCAGCATCTATGTCTGGGGCAACCACGGCGGCGTTATTGCCGTTCATTAGCGCCAGTCACAATTCGTTCGCCGGTTCCCGACCCCGAAAGCGGAATACGGTACGAGCCGAAAGAACGACGGCATCAACAATGAGGGCGGCGCAAGGCCGCCCTTTTTTGCAGGTATCGATTGTCAATCCGGCCAAACACTATATATCTCATTTTTCATATGTGTTCTGCCCGCTGTCTGTGTTCTGCCCCGGAAAGGCCATGCCATGAACTTCGACGATCAGTATCCGCCCCAGTCTCCCTACAGCACAGGGCTTTCGGGACGCTGTCCGCGTTGTGGCGAAGGAAAGCTGTTCAGGGGTTTCATCACGGTGGCCGACGAATGCGGACATTGCGGGATGAAATATTCCTTTGCCGATTCCGGAGACGGGCCGGCTGTGTTCGTGACACTGCTCGGCGGCTTCGTGCTGCTTGGCCTGGCGCTGTTCGTGCAGATGACCTATGAGCCGCCGGTCTGGCTGCTGATGGCGATCTTCTTCCCGTTGACCCTGATTATCTGCATCGGCATGCTGCGTCCGTTGAAAGGCCTGCTGATCGCACTGCAATATACCAACAAGGCGCAGGAAGGCCGGCTGGAGGACAAATGACCGGTTTCCCGGCCAGGCCTGCGGCCGATGCGCCTGCAAGAGGACGCGGCTTCCTGTTGTTGACCGTATGCGCCGCCTGCGGCATCGCGATCCTGTGCAGTCTCGGTTTCTGGCAACTGCAGAGGCTGGCTTGGAAAGAAGGCGTCATCACGCAAATGCAGGCACAGATGCGCGCCCCGGCCCGCGCTCTTCCACCGCAAGAGCAATGGCCGGCCCTGACCGGTCCAAAGGCCGAATACAGCAAATACCGGGCATCCGGCCGGTTCGATCATGACAAGGAGATCCTGATATTCCGCGCTGCCGGCAAGGGCAGTCTCGGGCCGGCCTACCACGTGTTGACACCGCTGCACCTAACCGGCGAAGGAACGGTGCTGGTCAACCGCGGGTTCGTCCCAGAAGCGAAGCGCGCCGCGGAAACCCGGAAAGAGGGGCAGATCGAAGGGCCCGTCACCATCACCGGCTACCTGCGGCTGGCCGAAGCCCGCAACATGTTCACCCCGGCTGACACGCCGGACAAGGGTATCTGGTACTCGCGCGACCCACAGGCGATGGCGAAGTTCCTGAAACTCGAGAACGCCGCGCCATTCATCCTGGAAGCGGATACCACGCCCACCCCCGGTGGCTGGCCGAAAGGCGGCGTCACATCGGTCAAGATACCGAACAACCATCTGTCCTACGCATGGACGTGGTTCGGCCTCGCCGCAACACTTGCGGGCGTCTATATCGCCCTCCTGCTGCGGCGGCGCGTGCGCAGCGCCGCCTGAAGATATCCAGCCCGCAAAACCGGACGCTGTCGATGCGAATTGGGACAAAGCCCACCAATTTCGGATAGTCTCGGTAATTTTGGGAACGTAACCCACAAATATTTGCCATTTTGACACTTATCAAAAGAATTCGCGTTAAATTGACGCAATTCCGCGCTTCATATTTCCCAATCATTTGCCTCCAACTTTTTAATTGGGATCGATGAATGGGAATGTTCTACGGATCAAGCAGCGGGAGATCGAAATGGCAGACAAGACCTTTCCTCTAAACGCCTGGTATGCGGCTGCGTGGAGTCACGAAATCGAACATGCGCTGGCGGCCCGCAAGATCTGCGGCAAGGATCTGGTTCTATACCGGACCGAGGCCGGCGAGGTCGCGGCGCTGGAAAATGCCTGCTGGCACCGCCTGCTTCCCCTGTCTCTGGGCTGGCTCAAGGGCGACAATGTCGTGTGCGGCTATCACGGTCTTGAATTCAACGCCAACGGCCGCTGCACCCATATGACGGCACAGAAGACCATAAACCCGTCCGCCGCGGTGCAATCCTATCCGGTGATCGAACGGCACCGGCTCGTGTGGGTCTGGCCGGGCGATCCGGCGCAGGCCGATCCCGCCAAGATGCCCGATTTCCACTGGAACGACGGGACGGAATATGTCGGCGAAGGCGGAACCTATTACAGCCTGCAATGCGACTACCGGCTGATCGTCGACAATCTCATGGACCTGACCCATGAAACCTATGTCCACGCGGGCAGCATCGGCGACGAAAACATCACCGAAACGCCCTTCGATGTCACCCATACCGACCGCACTGCAACCGTGACGCGGTGGATGAAGGGCATCGAGCCGCCGCCATTCTGGAAAAAGAACCTCGGCAAGCCGGGTCTGGTGGACCGCTGGCAGATCATCAATTTCCAGGCGCCGTCGACGATCTGCGGCGATGTCGGTGTGGCCCCTGTCGGTACAGGGGCGCCCGAGGGCGACCGCAGCCAGGGCGTCCACGGCTGCTTCCTCGCCGCCATCACGCCGGAGACGGAAACCAGCTGCCACTATTTCTGGAACTTCGTGCGGACCTTCAAAACCGACGACGAAGACCTGACGCGGGCTATCAACAAGGCGCATGTGAACCCCGAAGGCACCGGGCTCTACGATCAGGACGCATTCGTACTGCAGGAACAGCAAAAGGTAATCGACAACAATCCGCGCATGCCGTTCTACAACCTTAATATCGATGCCGGCGCGCTGTGGGCGCGGCGGCTCATCGACCGGATGATCAGCGACGAAAGCGCCAATCTTGCCCCGCTTCCCGGCGAGGCAGCCGAATAGGGCGACCCAAACGGGGAGTAGAGACATGGATGCGAAGACATTCTGGCAAAGGGCGCGGGTACGCAGCATCCGGGATCTGACCGCCGACATCAGGCTGTTTGAACTTGAACCCGCGCAACGTTTCATAGCGCCGGCCCCCGGAGGGCATATCGATGTAACGGTGCAGATCGATGGACGGCCGGTGGTGCGATCCTATTCCGTTGTCGGCCCGTGCAACGACGGCGTCTACCGGATCGCGGTAAAACTCTTGCCCGACAGCCGCGGCGGCTCGTCCTACATGTGGTCGCTGCAGGAGGGTGCTAAGCTGACCATCAGCGAACCGGGCAATCATTTCGAACTTTTCCGCGGACGGCCCGACTATGTGCTGATTGCCGGCGGCATTGGGATCACGCCGATCTATTCGATGGCGCTGGCATTGTCTACGGCCGGCGCGCGTTTCAGGGTTCTCTACGCCTGCCGCGATGCAGCCGACCTGGCCTTTGCCGACGATTTGCGCGGCCTGCCGGGTACAAATCTTGAGACATTCGTTGCCAGCGAAGACCAGCGGCTGAGCATCCCCGACGCGATCACTTCGCTTGCACCGGACGGCGAAATGTATGTCTGCGGACCGATCGGCATGCTTGAAGACGCGCGCAGCGCATGGGCTGCCAGCGAACGGCCCATCGAGCGCCTGCGGTTCGAGACCTTTGGCAACAGCGGGCGTTATCCCAGCGTGTCCTTCACGGTGAAGCTGCCCTTGCTGGAACGAACCGTCGAGGTGGCGAAGAACCAGACGATACTGGAAGCACTGGAAGCAGCCGGCATCGAGGCGATGTATGACTGCCGCCGCGGCGAATGCGGCTTATGTGCACTCGACATCTTGGAAGCTGACGGCGTGATCGACCATCGCGATGTCTTCTTCTCGGAAGACGAGAAGGCGCAGGGCCACAAGCTGTGCGCCTGCGTATCGCGCATGGCCGGAGGCAGTGTCAGCGTCGATACGGGCGAGCGCCGATAGCCCGGCTGCTACTGGGTCGGTGCGATCCCATCCTTGCCGACCTGAAGCCGGACCGCTGTCAGCCTGCCGTCCTTGCCCTTGATGGTCGCGGCGTAGAATGCTGCGCCCTGAACGATGTCCCCTCTCTTGCCCGGCACAGCCTTCGACATCGGCGTACCGGGCGGTACGAGGCCTTTCACCTTACCCTTGCCGTAGTTGACGGTGATGAAATTCTTTCCCGCTGAGCCCTCCACGCTGCCTTCCAGAATGCCGTTGGTCATGGTGGAATTCGGCGCGAGATCGTAGGGGCTCAGGCCGTCGCGCGCCCGTGCCGGGATCGGCCGGATGTCGATGGCGACAATGTCCTTGCCGCGCACAACCGTCGTGACACCCAGTTTCATGCCCGGCTTCACCTCGGCAAGCGTGAACTTGCCGGTCGCGGATATGCGGGTCTTTGCGTTGATATGAACGGCGGCATCGCCGCCGGCCTTTTGAGCAACGGTTACGACATCACCTGCGACCTGCTTTACGGTGCCGCGAATATTGACGCGCGACTGCGCCTGGACCGCGGTGGATGCAAGCGCCAGAGCAGCGGCGGTTGCAAGGGCTGTTATCCTGATCATGTTTGCCTCCCTGATCGAACGACCGGTCAAAGCATCCGCCGCAACTGGTCCGGGAGCAAGGCAATTTGCCGTGATCGGCCGCAAGGCGCGCTTGCACCCGGTGCAGAGGGTACATACTGCCCGGTTTCAGGTCAGGCGTCGTTGCCGAGGCGGCGTTCGACTATGCGGGCAAACAGGGCAGAACCATATGGTATCGCGCCGTCGTTGAAATCGTATGTCACGGTGTGAACCTGCGGGCTGTCCTCGCCATTGCCGAGATGGATATAGGCGCCGGGAACCTTCTCCAGCATGAAGCTGAAGTCTTCCGAGGCTGCTGCCGGCAACTTCCTGTCGTTCACATGCTCCTCGCCGACAAGCTCGCGGGCTGCCTCGACAAGTTCGCGCGCCTCGTTCTTCGCGTTCATCAGCGGCGCGAAGATCAGGCGGTAGTCCATGTCCGCAGTCGCACCGAAGGCCGATGCCGTGCCCTGCACGACGCGACGCATGGCCTCCTCCATCATGTCCATGGTCTCGCGGCGAAGCGCGCGGACGGTTCCCGAAAGAACTGCCGTCGAAGGAATGATGTTGTAGGCATCGCCCGCCCTGATCTGCGTCACGCTGAGAACCGCAGGATCGAGCGGCGGGACGTTGCGGGAGACAACCGATTGCAGCGCGACCGATAAATGGCAAGCGGTCAGCACCGGATCGATGGCCTTCTCGGGCCGGGCGCCATGCCCTTCCTTGCCCCACACGGTTATGTCGAAAAAGGCGCCGCCACTCATCGCCGCTCCCGGCGACAGCGCAAACTTTCCGAGTGGAGAGCCCGGCGCGTTGTGCATGCCGAACAGGGCCTCGCAGGGAAAGCGTTCCAGCAAGCCGTCGTCGAGCATGGCAAGCGCCCCGCCGCATCCTTCCTCGCCCGGCTGGAAGATGAAATTGACGGTGCCGTTGAAGCGTCTCGTCCCGGCCAGATACCGCGCCGCGCCAAGCAGCATCGTGGTGTGGCCGTCATGGCCGCAGGCATGCATGCGCCCGGGCGTGCGGCTGGCGTATGCAAGGCCGGTTTCTTCCTGCATCGGCAGGGCGTCCATGTCCGCGCGCAGGCCGATGGCCGGGCCATTGCCGTTGCGCAGGACGCCGACGACACCGTGCCCGCCGATGCCTTCGTGCACCTCGATGCCCCATGCGCGCAGCCTTTCGGCCACCAGCTTCGCGGTGCGCGGCACGTCCAGACCCAGTTCCGGATTGGCGTGAATATCGCGGCGAATAGCCGTCAGCTCCGGTTGCCATTCGGCAAGGCGCTTGAGAACCGGTTCATTCTGGCTGGAGACCAGCAGGGGAATGTCTGTCATGTCACGCCTTTCGAAACTCCTGTGTCCGGCGGCATAGCGTTTCAGTCGAAACTGTTTATGTCCAGCACGGCGCGGCCCATGACGATGCCCTGCTCCAGCCGCTCATGGGCGATCTCGGCATCTTCGAGCCGGAAGTGTTCTCCGACATAGGGCGTGATTTCGCCGTCGGCGACGAGTTGCAGGGATCCCATGACCTGCTCCCTGGTGCAGTAGCGCGAGCCTATCAGTTCAAGTTCGCGGTTGAGAAACTCAGCCGTCTTTGCCGAGAATACATCGCCGCCGCCGCCGAGCACGACGTGGCGGCCGCCTTTTGCGATGCTGGCGAGCGAGGTTTCGGTCGTCCATTTCGACGAAACGAAATCGATGGAAACTTCCGGCCCGCGCCCGTCCGTGACGGCGCGCAACTGGTCAGGCACATCGGCGTTGAGCCCGTCGTTGTGCAGAACGTCGACTACCTCGTCGGCGCCTAGCTGTCGGGCCAGATCGAGCTTGTCCTTGCCGCGATCGACGGCGATGACGCGCGCACCGGCCCATTTCGCCGTCAGGATCATGTTCGAGCCGAGGCCACCCCCTGCCCCGAATATCGCGACCGTGTCCCCCGGCTGGATGCGGGCGCGCCTGATGACCTTGTAGGGTGTTGCGATCGCGTCGGTAACGACACCGACCTCGCCGGGCATCTGGCGGTAGTTGAGACCATCCGGCAGTTTGAGGAAATTGCGCGCCGGCAGTTTCACATAATCGGCATAGGCGCCATCGACCTGGCGGCCGACGAAACCACCGAAATTGTCGCACAGGTTTTCGCGTCCCGATGTGCAGGACGGGCAGGTACCGCAAGTGAGATAAAAGTAGATGGTGACGGCATCGCCTTCCTTCAGGCCGCTCACGCCGGCGCCGACGGCGGAAATGATCGCCGTAACCTCATGACCCATGATGAGAGGAAATTTGCCGGCGCTGCGGCCCGCCTTCACATGCTGCAGGGTAAGACCAGCGCCACAGGTATAGACTTTCGCGACGGCCTCGCCGGGGCCGGGTTCGGGGACCGGCAGCTCCTTCAGAACGAACGGCGTTCCCGGCTTCTCGACGACCATTGCCCGCATGTCTCTTCCTCCCGGCACAGTTCTTCAGGCATCCGCCTTTTTCGGCGCTATTGTGACGATTGCGACGGCTATGACAATCAGGATCATGCCCGCAAAGGCCGCAGGCCCCAGCTTTTCGCCGAACAGGAAATAGGAGATCAGCGCCGTTGCCGGCGGCACGAGGAAGAACAGGCTGGCGACCCGGGAGGCAGCGCCGCGGCGGATCAGGGTGAACAGGACAAAGATCGTACCAACAGACAGGACCAGCACCAGCCAGGCTATGGCGATGGAAAATTCCATGCTCCACTCGTGGCGAAAATTCTCGACAAAGATCGCGTATGGCGCACAGACGACCGTTGCAGCGGCGAACTGAATCACCGAGCCGGTGCGCAAATCCATCTGACCGCCGAAGCGCTTTTGCCAGACGGTGCCGATGGTCAGGCTCATCATGCCGAAGAACGAAAAGGCGATGCCAAGGGGCGTGCCGATGCCCTGCGCCAGTTTTGTTTCCGCCACCAGCGCCACACCAACGAAGCCAAGCACCAGACCGCTCCATTGGCCCGCGCTCACTTTCTCGCCAAGAAAGGGGCCGACGACCGCCGCCGTTACCAGCGGCTGCAGCGCTGCGATCATCGCCGAAGACCCTGCCTCGACACCTGCCTTGAGCGACAGGAATACGCCGCCGAGATAGCCGGCATGAACCAGAACGCCACCTATCGCAATCTTCACCATGTCGCCTTTTGGCGGCCATGGCGCGCGCATCGCCAGCGACAGCAGGGTCAGAATGATGACGACAATGCCGAAGCGCAGGGTCAGGAAGGTCATCGGTTCGGCATAGGGCGTCCCGAGCTTGGCGCCGACAAAGCCGGTAGCCCAGAAGAGCACGAAAATGGCTGGAAACATTGCGAGCCAGACGCTGCCCGTGTCCTTGCCCGTCTCCGCTTTCATGCCGGCGTTTTCACTTGGCTTTTCTGGCGTCGGCATTGTTTTCCCTTGTCTCACCATTGATGCGTGAGGAGCGCTCCCGATCTGTTCCCTTTCGATCATGAATTGGCGCACCATGCAATGCAAATGGCTGAGGTTTTGTTTGCCCGCACGCTGCTTCAACCATTCACTCTGCATTCATCAAGGCCTGCATAGATTTTTTATGCACACAGACGTGCATTTTTATATCGCTATTATCCAAACTATTTCAGGACTACATTCATGATCAACAAACTAGGGGCGGAAGCCTTCGGCACTTTCTGGCTGGTACTTGGCGGGTGCGGCAGCGCCGTGCTTGCGGCAGCCTTTCCCGATGTCGGCATCGGGCTCATGGGCGTGGCGCTCGCCTTCGGACTTACCGTACTGACGGTGGCATATCGGGCGGGCATTTCAATCCGGCTGTATCCTTCGGACTGGCGGTGGCCGGCAAGTTCGCGTGGAAGGATTTCATTCCATACGTCATCGCACAGGTGATCGGCGGTGCGCTCGGTGCGCTGGTGCTGTACCTCATCGCATCTGGCAAGGCTGACTTTTCCGGTACTGGCGGCTTTGCCTCAAACGGCTTCGGCGCCCATTCGCCCGGAAAGTTCTCGCTGACGGCGGCGATCATCTGCGAAGTGGTGATGACGGCGTTCTTCCTGATCATCATCCTCGGTTCGACCAGCAAGCTGGCGCCTCCCGGTTTTGCCCCCATCGCCATCGGCCTTGGCCTGACGCTGATCCACCTCATCTCGATCCCGGTCACGAACACCTCCGTCAACCCGGCCCGCTCGACCGGCGTCGCCCTGTTCGCCGACGCCTGGGCCCTGCAGCAGCTTTGGGTATTCTGGCTGACTCCGCTCGCGGGCGCGGCCATCGGCGCCGTGCTGTGGAAAGCCCTGCTCTCGGATGGCGAAATCAAGCCGGTTCTGGAGCGCCCGGACATCGGCTAGGCAATCGATCGCATCCGCTGATCGCCAGGAGGCGGTTGTCCAGGACAGCCGCCTCTTTTGTCCTGCAAAATTGGCTTAAACTGTCGCCAAAGAGCCTATCCGTGCTATGGAGCCTGCAAAATGCCCCGGCAAATTCAGGAACCAGTTCGTGCAATACATCTCCACCCGCGGCTCGGCCCCGGTTCTGCCTTTCACCGATACTCTGCTGGCGGGCCTTGCCCGTGACGGCGGCCTGTATGTGCCGCAGAGCCTGCCGCAATGGTCGCCCGCCGATATCGCGGCGCTGGCCGGCGTTCCCTATGCGGACGCTGCCTGCCGGATCATGGGGCCGTTCGTCGAGGGCGCGTTTCCTGCTGGCGACTTCGCCGCCATGGCCGCTGACGCCTATGGCACGTTCCGGCACGAGGCGGTGACGCCGCTCAGCCAGATCGGCGACAACCTGTTCCTGCTCGAACTGTTCCATGGCCCGACGCTGGCCTTCAAGGACGTCGCCATGCAGCTGCTTGGGCGGATGATGGACCATGCGCTGAAAGCGAAGGGCGAGCGCGCCACGGTCGTCGGCGCGACATCCGGCGACACGGGCGCTGCTGCCATCGAGGCCTTCCGCGGGCTCGACCAGGTTGATGTGTTCATCCTGTATCCGCATGGCCGGGTCTCGGACGTGCAGCGGCGGCAGATGACCTGCGTACCGGACGGCAACATCCATGCCATCGCTCTGGAAGGCACATTCGACGATTGCCAGGCCATCGTCAAAGGCATGTTCAACCATCATGACTTCCGCGACACGCTGCAACTGTGCGGCGTCAACTCGATCAACTGGGCGCGGGTGATGGCGCAGATGGTGTACTATTTCACTGGCGCAGCCGTGCTCGGCGCACCGCACCGGAAGGTTTCGTTCACCGTGCCAACCGGCAACTTCGGCGACATTCTCGCCGGTTACTATGCGGCGCAGATGGGTCTGCCGATCGAGCGGCTGGTGATTGCGACCAACGAGAACGACATTCTGGCGCGCACGCTTGCCGGCGGCGCCTACGAAACGCGTGGCGTCACCGCAACGCAGTCTCCATCCATGGACATTCAGGTGTCGTCGAATTTCGAACGGCTCCTGTTCGATGCTGCAGGCCGCGAGGCGGCGGAAGTCACCGGCTACATGCAGTCGCTAGGGCAGTCCGGCCGTTTTGAAATCAAGCCGCCGCACCTCGACGCCATCCGCGCCCATTTCGACGCCTATCGCACCGGCGAAACCGGCACGGCCAAGGAGATCACGCGCGTCTACGAGCAATGCGGCATGCTGATCGATCCGCATACGGCAGTCGGCGTGCATGCGGCGCGCAAGGGACTGGAGAAAAATCCGGCTACGCCGATGGTGGTGCTTTCGACCGCCCATCCGGCGAAATTCCCGCAGGCCGTCAAGCAGGCAACGGGCGTTGAAGCACCCCTGCCCGCCCATATGGCCGATATTTTCGAGCGGACCGAACGGTTCGATGTCGTTGGCAACGATCTGGCGCTGGTGGAAAAGTTCATTCGCGAGCGGGCGCGTGCCGGAACATGATGGCGCCCCGGTGGAGCGACTTGACGGATCGCTCAGCCTGACGTTTCAATCACGCTACGATTTTCGAACGGTGCAACCTGCACCCGCTGATGTGCAGCCTCGCCGACGTCCGGATCCTTCATGGCCCTGTTCCGCATCTCAAAGGCATTTTCCGCGGATCGCCACATTCGCGGCGACGGGATTTTCCTGCGCCCCCCGGCCGCCAGCGATTTCCGGCAATGGGCCGCCTTGCGGGACGCCAGCCGCACCTTCCTGACCCCCTGGGAGCCGTTGTGGCCGGCGGACGACCTGACCCGGACTGCCTTCCGCCGCCGGCTGCGCCGGCAGGAAGAGGAAATCGAGCGCGACGAGGCTTATCCCTTCTTCATTTTCCGGGCAGACGACGAGCAGCTTCTGGGCGGACTGACGCTGGGGCAGATACGCCGCGGCGTGGCGCAGACGGGCACGCTGGGCTACTGGATGGGCGAAGATTTTGCCGGCAAGGGCTATATGTCGCGGGCTGTGCGGGCTGTCTGCCGATACGGCTTTTCGACCCTGCAATTGCACCGGATCGAGGCGGCCTGCCTGCTGCACAACGAGGCCTCGCGCCGGGTGCTGGAATCATGCGGTTTCAAGCAGGAAGGCCACGCCCGCGCCTATCTGCGCATCAACGGCCAATGGCAGGATCACATTCTTTTCGCGCTGCTCGACAGCGATCCGGTGCCGCCACCGGTCAGCCAGGCCGGCGCCGGGCGGATGCCCGCATAGGACCGCAAAGCCGCCGGAAGGTTCCGCCAAATCATTATCCGGCAAAGAGTTTTTCACTGGCCTGTGCGAACGGGCGTGCTTTCCGCTCCCATTGTCTCCGGGGCATTAACTTTATGGTTAAAGATTTGCCAAAAACCTGCACGTTTTCCCAAACATGGGTTAAAAGTGAAAGCTGAAATGCGGAATCGCCGGGGATGCCTATTTTTGCCTTACTTGGCCGTCATCGACATGGCCAACGCCAGCGGATTGCGCAGTCCCGCCGGATGAGATTTCCACGCAAGGCAAGATGATGCGAACCGGCCGCGCCGGCTGAGAGACAAGACCAACGTGCCCACAACCAACGTATCCAGATTTCTGGCGATATTGCTTCTGGCCTTGTGCGCTCTGGTCTCTCCGGCCCGGGCGATCGAGCCCGTGCCGGTGCCTCTGGATACCAAGGCCATCGACCTGTCGACACGGATGGAACTCTATTCCTCCAAGGGAGACCGCATCCAGGTTTCGACCGCTCCAGACCAGGACAAGATCGTTCGCCGCATCGAGGTCAGCGCCCGGCAAGCAGGCACCCGGCCTTCGTGGATCGTGTTCGCGCTGGCCAACGAAACCAACGAGCAGATCGAGCGCCTGATCGTGGCGCCGCATTTCCGGCTGGCCGGGTCAGGCGTGATCTGGCCCGATCTCGGGGCCTCGCGCATTGCCGCCATTACCGCCAGCCAGGGCTTTCCGCCCGAGCGCGAGGAAGGCACCGATGCGGACGTTTTCCGCATCACCCTCGATCCCGGCACCATCGTCACCTATGTCGCAGAACTGCGGACGCCCAACCTGCCGAAACTCTATCTGTGGCAGCCGGACGCCTTCAAGGACAAGCTGGCCAGCCTGACTCTCTATCAGGGCATCATCATCGGCATTGCAGCGTTGCTTGCGCTGTTCCTGACCATCGTATTCGTCGTCAAGGGGGCGGTTATTTTCCCGGCAGCGGCGGCGCTGGCCTGGGCGGTGCTGGCCTATGTCTGCATCGACTTCGGCTTCTGGACCAAGCTGTTCGGCTCTGTCGGCGCCGGCTCCGACCAGGTCTGGCGCGCCGGCGCGGAGGCGGTTCTTGCTGCAACGCTGCTGGTGTTCCTGTTCGCCTATCTGAACCTCAACCGCTGGCATGTCCGGCTGTCCCACGTCACCGGCGTATGGCTGGTGTTCCTTGGCCTGCTGGCCGGTCTTGCTGTCTACGATGCGCCAGTCGCCGCCGGTGTTGCCCGCATTTCGCTGGCGGCAATCGCCCCCGTCGGCTTCATCCTTGTCATCTATCTTGCCGCCTTCGGTTACGACAGCGCAGTAATGCTCATCCCGACATGGCTCGTGCTGGTGGTCTGGATCGCCACCGCAGCGCTCACCGTTACCGGCAAGCTCAGCGGCGAGCTGACCCAGCCGGCACTGATCGGCGGCATGGTGCTGATCGTCATGCTCATCGGCTTTACCGTCATGCAGAACGCCTTCGCCTCGGGCGGGCTGATCCATGGCGCGATGTCGGACATCGACAGGCGTGCGCTAGCGCAGACCGGGTCGGGAGACATGATTTTCGACTGGGACGTTCCGGCGGACCATGTGTTCGTCAGCCCGGATATCGAGACAAGCCTTGGCCTGCGGCGCGGCGCGCTGGAAGGGCCGGCCACCAACTGGCTGGATATTCTCCACCCGTTCGACCGCGACCGCTATCGCGCCTGTCTCGATGCCGTGCTGGAGCAGCGGCGGGGCCGCATATCCTTCGACTTCCGGCTGCGATCCGCCGACAGCCATTATCACTGGTACATGCTGAAGGCGCGCCCCGTGGTCGGCGCAGATGGCGAGGTCATCCGCGTTATCGGCACGTTGTCGGACGTGACCGAAACCAAGACGTCGGAAGAACGCATCCTCTACAATGCGGTGCATGACAATCTGACCGGCCTGCCCAATCGCGAGATTTTCCACGACCGCCTGGAGACCGCGATGAAGCTGGCGCGCGCCGGCGGACAGCAGAACCCTGCAGTTTTCAGCATCGACATAGATCGCTTCCGTCAGGTGAACGAGAGCGCCGGCATGCCGGTGGGAGACTCGGTACTGCTGGCGATTGCGCGGCGCATGCTGCGGCTCGTGCGGCCGCAGGACACGCTGGCGAGGCTTGCCAGCGACCAGTTCGTGATGATCATACAATCGGAAGAAAGCGCCGAGGGCGTTGTGCATTTCGCCGAAGCGCTGCGGCAGGCCATCGCCATGCCAGTGTCGTTCAACGAGCAGGAGGTTGCGCTGACGGCATCGATCGGCATTGCGCTTTACGATGTCCAGAACCACCACAAGGCCGACGACATCGTGAAGGATGCGGAGATTGCAGTCGTCCACGCCAAGCGCCTCGGCGGCAACCGTATCGAATTCTTCCGGCCTGCCATGCGCACCCATCGCTCCGACCGGCAGGCGCTGGCGAACGATCTGCAGGGCGCGCTGGAACGCAATGAAATGAAGATCGTGTTCCGGCCCATCGTCCGGCTGGAAGACCGCACGATCGCGGGCTTCGAGGCCGTGCTGCGCTGGGACCATCCGCGCTACGGACGCCTGCCGCCTGCCGACTTCCTGCCGCTCGCCGAGGAACACAAGCTGATCGGCAATCTCGCCGTGTTTGCGATGGAGCGGACAGCGCGGGAATTGTCGCAATGGCAGCAGGCGCTGGATGTTCGGCCACCGATCTTCGCCAGCGTCAATGTATCGTCACGGGAACTGCTGCGGCATGACCTGCTGCACGGCATCAAGTCCATCCTGACACGCTCGCATGTCGCGCCCGGTACGCTGAAACTGGAAGTGACGGAAAGCCTGATCATGGAAAATCCGGAATACGCAGCGCAGCTCATGATGCGCCTGCGCGAACTGGGTGCAGGGCTTGCCCTGGACTCCTTCGGAGCAGGCTATTCGTCCCTGTCCTATCTGCAGAAACTGCCACTCAATACGATCAAGATCGACAAGAGCTTCACCCGCCACGACCACAAGGGTTCGCGGCCGGTCATCCTGCGATCGATGATCGCCATGGCGCATGACCTTGGACTGGACGTGATTGTGGACGGTGCGGAGTCGGAGAGCGATTCCATCGAACTGTATCAGCTCGGCGCCGGATATGCGCAGGGTCAGGCCTTTGGCCATCCGATGAGCGTGGAAGACGCGCGGCGCATCATGGGTGTCAGCGAAACCGTCGCCGCATAAAAGACAAGGCTGAAGACTTCAAGCGCGGCCTGCTTCGCCCGACAGCATGGCCGGATCGATGCCGAGCCGTCCAAGAGCGCTGTCGTATTTGTCGGCAGGATCGACACCGAACAGGAAATCGCTGTCGGAATCGCAGGTCAGCCAGCCGTTCTCCTGAATTTCCCGATCAAGCTGGCCGGGGCCCCAACCGGCATATCCAAGCGCCAGCAAGGCGCGCTGCGGCCCAAGACCAGTGGCGATGGCCCGCAATATTTCAACCGATGCGGTGAGAGCGATGCCGCCTTCCAGTTCGATACTGGACTTGTCGACAAAGTAATCGTCCGAATGCAGGACGAAGCCGCGGACACGCTCAACCGGACCGCCGCGCATGACCGGCAATGCTGTCACCGGTTCCGGCAGGCGGATGGCGTCCTCTTCCTTGATGACATCAAGCTGCACGAGGAGCTTGGGAAAGGTCAGGCGCCGCGAGCGCCGGTTCACCACCAGCCCCCAGGCGCCTTCGGGCGAATGCGCGCACATGTAGATGACTGTCTTTTCGAAACGCGCATCTCCCATGGTCGGCATTGCAATGAGCAATTGACCGTCAAGATAGCCGTCGCCGCCGGATTCGCGTTTCAAATTGTTAATCGCCATGGGTTTAAAATAGACACCCTGCCGCCCGCAAACAAGGGCATGCAATGGCGATGGCCTGGCGGCTGCATCGGCCCGGTTCGATCACAAGCCGTTCAAGCAAACTTTAATGGCACGCGATTTCGCTGCCGGGTAAGAGACACCATGCGCAATTTCACGAGACATTTCCGGGCAGACGCAAACGACTGTCGGACTGGCCGTTACACTCGCTACCTTGCCGGTCCTGGACCGAGACGCCGCGAGGGCGAAGTCCACTCCGGCGGCAACGGCTGCCGACCCGCCCTCGCCCTGCTTGTCCTGGTCGCAGCGACGATGGCAGGTCCGCAGCAGGTACAGGCTGAAGCAGGCGCATCGAACTGGGTGCGCGGCCATCTTTCGCAGGTGCGGCTGATCGCAGGCAAGTTCGACGGCAAGACATGGCAGGCCGGCGTGGAGATCCGTCTCAAGGGCCGCGCCCACACCTATTGGCGCAATCCCGGCGATGGCGGCGTACCGCCCGAGTTCGATTTTTCAAAATCGGCCAATGTGGCAGGAGCAAAAGCGCTGTTCCCAGCCCCGTCCCGCTCCGGAAAGCCCGGCGAAGAGATCATAGGCTACGAACATGCGGTAGTGTTTCCGGTACAGGTTACGCCCGCATCGCCTGCAGCACCTGTCAAACTGAATCTGCATCTGAACTATGCAGCCTGCGAGAAAATCTGCGTTCCCGAACAGGCTAAACTGTCGCTCACCCTGAAGCCCGGCACTCCCGTCCCGGCAACAGCGCAGTTGATCGATGCCTATGTGGCGCGACTGCCGAAGCCGCTGGCGAACCCCGGCGCACCGAAGCTGCATGTGGCCAACAAGGCACCCGGCAAAACCTGGACATTTCGCATCGAAGGCGTGACAAAAGGTCCGTCGGACCTGTTCATCGAAGGCCAGGAAGGCTGGTATTTCGACCGCAAGGTAGTTTCAAAGCGCGAGATAGAACTGACCCTTGCCCAGAAGCCGGAAAACGCCGCTTCGATCCCGCCGGTGCGCGTCACGCTGACGACTGGCAAAGGCGCATTCGAGGGCACGAAGACCCTCCCCTGAGGAAGCCTCGGCCCTGAGGAAAACTCTGCCGTGAGCGGCTGCTTTGCTGTCAGGAATTATGGGGCACCCTGGAACACTGCACTGTCCGGCCGGTGCTTAGCGTGACCAGCCGCGGGCCGCAGGACCTGGCTGCAGATTGGCCGGCAATCTGGCGTTGGAACCGCTCGCATACGGCAGATAGTTGGCGCCACGATAGCCGCTGTCGGTCTGGCGCACGCGCATGCGGCCACGAATTCGGATGCAGCGCGTGGTCCCGGTCACCACAACATAGCCAGCGCCATAGACGGTGCAGTCGATACTGGTCTGCGCCATTCTGGAGATGCCGTTGCTGGCGATGCCGTTGCTGGAGATGCCATTGGTGTAGCTCCCCTGGGCAGATGCGCCCTGGGCAGCAACCGGCACGGACAGTATCGGCGCACTGGCAGCCAGCAATGCCGCCGTGCAGCCAGCGGCGGCGGGAGACAGGAACCGTCGGATTGGCAATCTGGCCGACACGTGGCAACTCCGTATCACAAGGTTAATCTCAACAGACCGTTTCATCGAAACAGCAGGCTGCTGCGGAACGGACAGGACAGAATCATTTTCTGCCGCATGACCGCTTGAATGATGTTTCAATACCAAATCATGCCGAAAACGTGGCGTCACCTGTTTAGGGCCCCGGTGAATCCGGGATCGTTCCAGACTGTTGTATTTTTGCAACAAATACTGAGCGCAGCAAGCAAGCGCCAGCAAAAAAGGCCTTCGGAAACCCCGCCTACCAGTCGCCCACCGCAGCCTGAACGATTGCCAGAGCCGCCACCGCCGCCGTATCGGCCCGCAGGATGCGCGGCCCGAGGCTGATCGTCAGTGCCTGCGGGAGGGAGGTCAGGACGCTTCTCTCCTCGGGCGCAAAACCGCCTTCCGGGCCAATCAGCACGGCAACCGCAACTCCGCCTTCCCGCTTGTCGCCCAGGGCATTGCGCAGCACTGTTACCGGATCGGCGGGCGGGGCGTCCTCATCGCAAAAGATCAGCGGCCTGTCGGCTGGCCAGGCCTCCAGAAGAGCCGTAAGGGATAGCGGCTCCTCGACAACCGGAACGGCCAGGATCCCGCATTGCTCCGCCGCCTCGATCGCATTGGCGTGCATCCGCTCGATATTGACGCGGGAAACCTGGGTGCGGCGGGTCAAGACCGGTTGCAACCGCCCGGCGCCCATCTCAACCGCCTTTTGCACCATATAATCGAGACGGGCATGCTTGAGCGGTGCAAATAGATATTCAAGCTGCGAAGCGGGCGGCTGCGGGCGCGTTTGCTCCTGTAACTCCAGAAAGGCAGCCTTCCGCCCCTCGGTGACGATGCGCGCCAGCCATTCGCCATCGGCGCCATTGAAGGTCAGGATTTCGGCACCGTCGCCGAGGCGCAGAACATTGCGCAAATAATTCACCTGGTCCTTGTCCAGTGTCAGCCTGGCATCTGCGGCCAGCCGGCCGTTTACAAAAAGGCGTGGCTTGTCAAAATTGTAGCGAGGCATATCCAATCCGTACCAGCAACGGCAATTGTGGCCAATCCGGCGGCCACAGGACGGCCGGGGATTACCAAGCATCTGGATAACACGACCAAAGCCTTTTGCACGACATGAAATCGCCGCCTTCGTTTGGCAGTTCCTCTATACATTCAACGCTGTGCAATTCGCTGCGCCGTATTTGCGCGTGATGATACGGAGGCCGCCGGCCAGGCGCGCGTTTCGCGGCGCCCTTGCCCGCAGGGCTGCCTTTTTGGTATGGGGTTGAAAAACGGTCACTATGGCTCGATGGTGACAGGCACGATGGTGACGGTTGTTGCCGGCAAGTGGCAGGGCATTCGCGCCGCGATACAAGCGCGGCACAATCCAGAAGCGGCACACAGGACAGGTCATGACTGACAGCACTTTGCTTATTACCGAACCGGATACTTTCAAGGACCGCACAAGCGAGACCCGCACGAAGTCTGGCGCACGCAGCGTGCTGGCCGGCATGGCGCTTTCGCTGGCAGCAGGCCTGATGACCGGGATTGCTGCGCCGGGTGGGTTCGGCGTGTCCACGGCGGCAGCGCAATCGAGCTGCCAGATCGATTTCGGCATCCTGCAGAAAAAGCGCATGGCGCAAATCCAGGCCCTCAACGCCTCGGTCAAACGCAACAAGGGCAAGCTCGATGCGCGCACCGCCTGCCCGCGTTTGCGCCGCCTGGCTGCAGTCGAGCGCGAAATGGTCGCCTATATGAAGAAGAACAAGAACTGGTGCCAGATACCCGATGAGCCGATCAAGCAGATGACCACAACCAGCGCGAAGACTGCCAAAACGGCCGGCGATGCCTGCCGCGCAGTTGCAATGGCGCGCAAGGCGGCGGCTCAGGCCCGGCGTGCGGCGCAAAGCAATGCGATCCAGCGGCCCAAGCTGCCTTCCGGTCCGCTGTGAGCGCCACGGGCCCCGATCGCAGTAACGCTGCGAGTGCAGGCGCCGTCCTCCCCGATACCGCCGAACGCGACCTGTTCCTGCGGCTGGCTCCGCCTGCGGCTATTCCGTTCGTCCAGCTGGCCCGCCTGGACCGGCCTATCGGCTGGTGGCTGTTACTGCTGCCCTGCTGGTGGTCGGCGGCGCTGGCCGGCATAGCGCAAGGCGAAGGCCCCAATCTCTGGCATGTCCTGCTGTTCTATATCGGCGCTATCGCCATGCGCGGGGCCGGGGCAACGTGGAACGATATCATCGACCGGCACATCGACGCCGGCGTCGAACGGACTCGCGGACGCCCGCTGCCGTCGGGACGCGTATCGGTGCGCGCGGCCAAGATCTTCCTGGTCGCGCAGGCAGCTGTCGGCGCTCTGGTCCTGTTCACCTTCAACTGGTTCGCGATTGCGACCGGCATCGCCTCGCTGGGCATCGTTGCAATTTATCCGTTCATGAAGCGCTTCACCTTCTGGCCGCAGGCCGTACTGGGGCTGGCCTTCGCCTGGGGCGGACTGATGGGCTGGGCGGCAGCGTTTGGCTCTCTCTCCGCGCCGGCCTTCGCGATCTATGCGGCGGCGATTTTCTGGACCATCGGCTACGATACGATCTACGCCCTGCAGGATTCCCGTGATGACGCGATCGTCGGCGTCCGCTCTACGGCGCGCCTGTTTGCCGGGCAGGTGCGAAACGGCGTCGGAATTTTCTACGTGCTGGCAATCGTATCGGCGAGCGTGGCGCTGCATCTTGCAGGCGGCGGAGTTGCCGGGCAAACAGCAGTTGCGCTCTTCGCCGTTCATCTTTTCTGGCAATGGCGGCAGATTGCACCCGGCGATCCGGCGCTGGCGCTGCGCCTGTTCCGCTCCAACCGCGATACAGGACTGCTGTTCTTTGCAGCCCTGACGGCGGCAGGTTATCTCGGACGGTACTGGCCATGGTGAAAATCGCCATACTGCTGCTGGGAATCACCATCACGGTTTCCAAACTTGGCGCGCGCTGGATGCCCGCCGAATTCAGGCAGGCCGCGCGCATACTCAGCTGGCTGCTGGCAGCCTATGTCGTGATCATGCTGGGGCTGGGGATCGTTGCCTATCTGCGGCCCGCATAGGCGCTGCCAGCCATAATACATGGCGGCAGGCAACCGATGGTTCCGAAGCAAATAGACCGCAGGGCATGTAGAAGCCCCGCGGTCCGGCGTTCTGAAAATTGTCGGAATATGCTGGGCCTTGGTGTCTCTTCCCTCAAATCAGTTGCGGGCGATAATCTCGCGCTCACCCTTGTGCACCTGTTCCATGAGGGTGGCCGAGCCGGCCTTGCGGCGGGCGAAATAGCGCGGACGCCTTTTCGCCAGCGTACCGCCACGGCGGCGCAGCGGCATCGCTCCACCCAATGTCACGGCACCGACAACAGCGCGCGCGGGCGATGCGTGACGCACCGGCTGATCACAGTCCGGGCGACCGTCCAGGATCGGAAGGTTGAAGAACTGCGACCACTCGGCAATGGCCGCATCGACGAGCAGAGGATTGCGGTCCTGATACAATACGACCGACAGATCCGGATCGGCATGTGCGAGCACGACCGAAAACCCATCGCGGCCTTCCGCGATATTCGGCAGCAGCACGCCGATGCCATCGTACTTGTTTACCGGCATGGTAACGCGCATCGATACGCCATGGATGCGGCGCATGATGACAATGCGTTCCTCTTCAAAGTGCACGGTGCGCTGGTTGTTTTCAGCGCGATTATCCCGGTCGACGATAGGCCGGTTTAACGCCGGCCTTTTCGTTGCTGCCTGTTTGAGCAGCTCCTGTCCCGATTGCATGACGCGTCCCTGATCTTGACTGCCTGTATTGGCCTGTGTGTCCGGCTTTCCGGACCGGAGCCTTTGCGGCTCCTTTTCTGGCCGCGGTTTACCCGCCGCTCACAGCAACAATAGCGGTCAAAAAGCGGACAAAACCCTAGCGGGCATAGTTAAGGGGACGTTGCGGCACAGGGATAAACACGGTTTCCCGCATCACGGTCACCCGCAGCCTAAGATTCTCGGTAAAGAATTTGCCAAGACCCTGCGTGCCACAAAAGACAGGCGCGGCCGCAGATCTTGCGTGGAACAAGTCGCGATAAATGTCAGGCGACAGGCGTCAGGTCGAGCAATGATCGAACACGCGAGTGATGTTGCGGTTCCACTGATTGTTGTAGAGATCGAGCAGGTCCTGCGCGGGAGCCCTGCCCCGGGCAATGCGATTGTCGAGTATGTCGAGAAGGAACGTTTCATCGCGTCCCGATGCGTCGGCGAAACCCCGCCGCGCCAGTCCGGCTCTTGCAATAGCCAGCACCTCGCGCCCGACATCGACGAGTTTGCGCCCGCCTATAACCGCTTCGAGGCCCTGCGAGGGGACATCGTCGCGCAGCGTCTGGCGCTGCTCTTCCGTCCAGCCCTTGACCAGATCCCAGGCAGCATCCAGGGCAGATGAGTCATAGAGGAGGCCGGTAAAAAAAGCGGAGAAAGCAAGGATATGCCCCGGCGAACCGCAATCGCCGCCGCGCATTTCCAGAAAGCGCTTCAACCGCACTTCCGGGAATATGGTTGACAGATGGTTTGCCCAATCGGAGATGGTGGCCTGTTCGCCAGGAAGCGCGGCCAGCTTGCCGGCAAACAGATCGCGGAAGTCCATGCCCGCAACATCGTGATAGGTATCGCCGCGCTTGACGAAATACATCGGCACCTGCAGCGCATAGTCGACAAAACGCTCGAAGCCCATGCCGTCCTCGAACACGAAGGGCAGCATGCCGGTACGCGCCGGGTCGGTATCCGACCAGATGTGGCTGCGATAGGACAGGAAGCCGTTGGGCTTGCCATCGGTAAAGGGCGAATTGGCGAACAGCGCGGTCGCCAGCGGCTGCAGCGCCAGCGAGACCCGCAGCTTCCTGACCATGTCGCCTTCGGAAGAGAAGTCGAGATTCACCTGAACAGTGCAGGTGCGGTACATCATGTCCAGCCCGCGCGTGCCGACTTTTGGCATATAGGCGGTCATGATCTTGTAGCGGTTCTTGGGCATGCGCGGCGTTTCCGCCAGGGTCCATGAAGGCGACATGCCCAGCAACAGGAAGTTCATGCCGCATTTGGAAGCCGCGTCCTTGGCGGCGCGCATATGCACTTCCAGTTCGGACTTCGTCTCATGCAGCGTCTTGAGCGGCGCACCGGACAATTCGAACTGGCCGCCGGGTTCCAGCGAAATAGCGCCGCCGCCGTCTGGATCGAACAGGCCGATAATCGATCCATCATCGGTAATGGGTTCCCAGCCGGTCGTCTTCTGCATCTCCTGCAGGAGCACCTGAATTCCGCAGCGGCCCAGTTCGTCGCCGTCATAGGGAACCGGCGACAGGTCCGAGCGATAAAACGGGAATTTCTCGTGCTCCGTGCCGAGACGGAATTCGGCCGCAGGCTTGCAACCTTCCGCTATCCAGCCCACGAGCTCATCGCGCGACGTGATAGGAGTCGAATCAGAAACGTCGCGCGCCATAACCCACTTTCACCGCTATATCCGGAAACCCTTGACCGGAACCGGTCCGGGTCCCAGCCCCAGATTGCCCAAATGGCTATATGCGCCATTAGCCCGATTGGCAATTCCGCTCAAGCCAGCCGCAGGCCGCCGCCCGCCGGTGTCCGGAATTCCGCTCACAGGCGCGGCCTTCAGGCCGCACGGCGAAGATTCCGGAACAAACTGCCAAGGCACAGCGCCAATTCGGCCCATTTTTATTCAAATGCCATGCAAAGCGACCCAGGTCTGCGAGCAAGCCATTAACCCATTGTCCGATCTTAGAAAAAAAACTCCCTGCTAGCTGGGCCGTTAACCACTTGGCGAGACCTGTCAGCGAATACTCCGGCCACAAACCGGAGTTGGCATATGCAACTTTTGCTCAATTTTCTGCGCGACACCAAAGGCGCAACTTCTATTGAATACGCGATGATTGGTGCGGTCGTGTCCATCGTCATCATTGGTGGCACCACTGTTATGGGCACCAAGATGAACGCGAACTTCAGTACGATGGCTGATGCATTCAATTGATGGACGACCGGCAACGTGCCCGGCCCTCATCGGACAATCTTCAACTGATGCCTGATGCGCTGCGAAAAGACCACGTAGCGCATTTCGTTTATCTGCGGCCCAAAATCTGCCCCAGCAAGTCTTCCAGTCCCGGAGGGGCACTTCCCTACGAGCGGGGACCGGGATCGAGCGACTTGCCAAGGGTATCGAGACCGTTCCGCAGGCTGCCGGGATCGAACCCTTCCGGGAATATCTGATCGGCAGGCAATCTGGAGAGAGTGATGTCCCCGGGATCGGCAGAAGGGGCGCCAGAGCCCGCGCGGCCACCGCCCAGCAGTCCGCCGAGCAAACCACCGAGCAAACCGCCTAGACCGCCACTGCCCGGTGCAGACCGGGGCGCCGGCTGTGGTTCGGGCCGGGGTTCGGGCCCGGGAGACTGACCGGAGCCCAGCGGTCCTTTTCCGAGCACCTGGCCGAGAATGTCACCAAGGCCGCCACTGCCGTTGCCGGGGCTGTTGCCACCCATCCGGCCCATCTGCTCGAGAAGACCGCCGAGCCCGCCGCCGCTCATCTTCTTGAGCAGACCGCCCATGATCATGGAGATGATCACAGGCATCATAGCCTTGAGAAGGCTCGAGCTCAATCCGGTCGATTGCGCAGCATATTGCGCCACGCGGTCGGGCGCATCTGGAGCACCGAACATGCGGGCGACCATATCCTGCCCGTCGTTCACCGTATCGGCGTCGGAGAGCGCGTCCGGATTTTCGAAAGCCTGCTGGTGGCGGCCGTTCAATACCGCGCCAAACAGATCCGCAACGCCGCCGGCGTCCTGCGTCTTGTTTTGCAGGCCGGCAGACAGCGCCGGCAACAGGGCGTGAACTGCGCCGCAGGCCTCCTCTTCGGAAATGCCGAACTGGCGGGCAAGGTTCTGGATACCCTGGCCGCCCTGTGCCTGTTGCATGATGTCTTCGAGATTGAACATGTTCTTTCCCCGTTTGCGATCGGCGAACCGGGCCGCCGAAGCAACCGCCCTGCCGCTTGGGCCTCTCGCACCATGCTAGTCGATAGCGTGGCGTTTTGCGAGCCTCGCCGTCACCCGGTAGGAGGCTGTGATGGCGCCGAGACCGAAGAGTATGCCACCGGCGGCAATACCGAGAAGCGCACCATGCGCCCCACCCCACCATGCACCCAGGGTGATGAAGGGGATGACACCGAGCGTGGCGCGCCCCCAGTTGAATACCGTCGCAAGCATCGGGTAGCCGAGATTGTTGAATGCCGAATTAGCCGCGAAGAGGCAGCCCAGGAAGAGCCAGCCCACCGCGCCGAAGTTGCAGAAAAAGACTATGAAATCAGCGGTCCTGCCCTCGGCCTTGAAGAGCTGGACAATGAGCGGACTGGCCAGCCACAGCACTGCCCAGATAGCCAGCCCGTAGACGATCGCCACGGCATAGCAATTGTCGAGCGCCGCTTTCACGCGGTCAAACCGCCGCGCCCCGTAGTTCTGCCCGATGATGGGGCCGACCGCGCCGGACATCGCGAACAGCACCCCATAGGCCAGCGGGATGATGCGATCGACAACTGCGAAACCGGCAAGCACCGCATCGCCGAACCATGCATAGATGCGCAGGGAATAGATATTCGCAACGGGCGCCGCCAGATTGGTGACCATCGCGGGGATGGCGATCATCAGCAGCAGTTTCAGGCAACGCTTCATGGTTGCCCGGTCCACCGGCCGGATGAGCTTGTGGACATGCACGACGCCCCACAGGCCGACCGCGGCAATGGCCATGCGAGACACGAAGGTCGAAAGGCCCGCGCCGGTAACGTCCCAGCGCAGGGCGACAATGAAGATCGGGTCCATGATGGCGATGACGACCGCACCGGCGAGCGTCACATACATGGAGCGGGCCGCATCGCCGCAGGCCCGCAATGCGCCGGACATTGCCATACCGACCGCCAGAAAGGCATTGGACGGAAGGGTAATAAGCAGGAACAGGGAAGCATGCTCCAAGGTTTCGCCGCGCGCGCCAACCAGCATCGCCAGTTCCCGCCGGAACGGAACCGCCGCCAGGCTCACCACCGAGGTGATGATCGCAATTTGGATAACCGAGGAGGTCGCGATGCGCTCGGCTTCCTCCCGGTCGCCGCGGCCAAGGCACTGGGACACAAGCGCCGTGACACCGATCGAGAAACCGATCTGCACCGAGATGAAAAGAAACGAAAGCTGCGAGGCCAAACCGATTCCGGCGGTCATGTTGGCGTCGCCGAGGCGCGAAATGTAAATCAGCGTAAGGAGATCGACGAAGAAGATCGAGATCAGTCCGACAGAGCCGGTCGCCGTCATGACCAGAACGTGCCGCAGGATTGAACCTTCCAGAAAAACGGCCCGCGCCGGCCGATGCGCTGCGGTCATGGCTGTTTGCGCCCCGGCTCCACAGCAGCGGCATTTGCGGCAGGCTCGCTGGTGGCAGGTTCTTCCGCCAACCTGGCGGTTTCCTCGCTCAGGGCCGTGGCATCGCGGGACGGCTTGACCAGTGGCTCTGGGGTCGGCGAAACCGGATGGTAAGATCCCGCCATCAACCCCTCCGTCCGCTGCAGGGCCAGACGTTCCATATCCCGTTTGCGTACGAAGTCCCGCAATTCGGCAGCCTTGCCGGCATCCTCCGTCAGCGCCTCGTAAAGGGCTCCGCCGAAGCTCAATGCGCTTTCCGCCGTCTCCCGCTCGAAATGATCGACGCCCATTTCCATCAGTTCCAACGCATGAACCCGGTCGTAGGCACGCACGAAAATTTTCGTTAGCGGGAAGTTCTGCTGGGCAATTTCAACAATCGTATTGGCTGCGTGCCGGTCGTCGACGCAGATGGCCAGAACAGCGGCCTCCTGCGCCCCGGCAGCGCGTAGAACGTCTGGGCGCGACCCGTCCCCGTAATAAACCTTAAAGCCGAAGCGCAGGGCACTGCGGATGCGGCCTTCGTCCTTGTCGATCACGGTCACATCGGCGCGCCCTGCCAGCAACACCTGCACCGCCAACTGGCCAAAACGGCCAAAGCCCACCACAAGGACGCTCCCCCTGGCGTCATCGGGAATATCCTCTGCCGGGCGGGCCGCCTCTTCCGGCGCACGCAGGCGAGCGGCGGCGACATCCACCAGCTTGGCGAGCAGGGGACTGACGATCATCGTCAGCGCGGTAAGGGCGGCCAGCAATCCGGCCTGCTGCATGGTCATCAGGCCGGCGGCGACCGCAACGGGAAATACGACAAAGGCGAATTCGCCGGCCATCGTCAGGACGCTCGCGCCGGACAATGCATCGCAGCGGGCGCAACTGGACGATCGCATCAGCGCAAAGACCACAGCGCCCTTCACGGCAATCACCAGAACCGCAGCTACCGCAAGCCACAGCGCCGAACCGGCGACAATGCCGCCGTCCAGCGACATACCGACTGACATGAAGAACAGTCCCATCAGCAAGCCACGGAAGGGCTCGATATTGGCCTCCAGTTCATGCCGGAAGCGAGACTCCGACAACAGGAGACCCGCAAGAAAAGCCCCCAGCGCCATCGACATGCCAGCGGCCTGCATCAGCACAGCTGCGCCGAGGACAATGAGCAGCGCCGCGGCGGTCATGACCTCGCCGGCGCCGCTGCGCGCCAGGACGGAAAACATCGGATTGAGAATATAGCGGCCGGCAAAGATCACGATTCCAAACGCTGCGACAACACCGGCAAAGCCAATGAGCGCGCCCTGCCAGCCGCCCGACGCACCGCCTGCAGCCATGAGGGGGATCACTGCCAGCACCGGCGCGACCATGATGTCCTGGAACAGCAGAATGGCGAAGGTGCGCCTGCCGTAGGACGTCTCCCGCGCGCCGCGCTCGTTGAGAAGCTGAACTGCAATAGCGGTGGATGAAAACGACAGGGCGATTGCCGCGATCAGGGCGGCACGAAAGGAAAAGCCGGCGAGCCCCATCAGCCCGGCTGTAAGCACGACCGTCGTGATCGCCATCTGTCCGGCGCCCAGCACCGAGATATCGCGGCGCATCGCCAGCAGCCGGGCCGGTTTCAGTTCCAGCCCGATGATGAATAACAGCAGCACAACCCCAAATTCGGCAATGTGCATTGTCGCAGCCGGATCGCGGATGAGCCCCAGGCCGGTCGGTCCGATCGCTATGCCAGCAGCCAGATAGCCGACGACAGCCCCAAGCCGAGCCAGCCGGAACAGCGGCACCGCAATCACGGCGGCTGCCAGAAACACCAGGATCGGAACGAGCATGCTCCCGGACGCTGCAGCCAGTGCGGAATGGTGAAGAGTATCGGGCATGGACGGCGCCTCAATCTGGAAGAAACACGCCTGCCGGCGAGCTGCGCGCGTGAGGGAAAGCTAGGGCGGCGACCGCAACTTTCCATGCAGGACAGAGTGCAACGGGGATTGCCGCACGAACCGATCACTTTACAGCAAGAATCAATGCATTCGCCGCCCACGATGGCTATATAGCATCCATGACGACAAACACCGATTCAGATAGCGGCAAAGCCGGCAGCGACAAACCCGCCCTGCGCATTCTGCTTTGTGCGCCGCGCGGCTTTTGCGCAGGTGTCGTGCGCGCCATCGATGCTGTGAACGAAGCGCTGCGGCGGCACGGTGCGCCGGTCTATGTCCGGCACGAAATCGTTCACAACAAATATGTGGTCGAGGACCTGAAAGCACGCGGAGCAATCTTTGTCGACGAGCTGGACGAGATACCCGATACCGATGCGCCGGTGATCTTTTCCGCCCACGGGGTTGCCAAATCGGTCCCGCAGGAAGCGACGCGGCGAAACTTCTTTGCCATTGATGCGACCTGCCCGCTGGTGACAAAAGTGCATCGCGAGGCGGAACTGCATCACAAGCGCGGACGCACGGTGGTGCTGATCGGCCACAAGGGGCATCCGGAAGTTGTCGGCACGATGGGGCAGCTGCCGGATGGCGCTGCCGTTCTGGTCGAGACCGTTGCCGATGTCGCGGCGCTCGAGATTGCCGATCCGGACAACCTGGCCTGGGCCTCACAGACGACGCTCTCGGTGGACGACACTGCGGATATCGTTTCGGCGCTGACGAAGCGGTTTCCGAAAATCGTGGCGCCACATCGCGACGATATCTGCTATGCGACGACCAACCGGCAGGAAGCCGTGAAAGCGATTGCCGGACGGGCCGATGTATTCCTTGTCGTGGGCGCGCCCAATTCCTCCAACTCGCAGCGCCTGCGGGAAACCGCCGAACGCATGGGCTGCGCCAGATCGCTTCTGGTCGAGCGCGCAAAAGATATCGACTGGCCGCTATTCGGCGACGCCAAAACAATTGCCATTACAGCCGGGGCATCAGCGCCGGAAGTGCTGGTAGAAGAAGTGATCGAGGCGATCCGCGAGCGCTACGATGCGCAGGTCGAAATCGTCGATACGGTGAAGGAAGACATGTTCTTTCCGTTGCCACGCGAACTGCGGTGAGCAAGCGATGCGGACTGTTCGCAGTCAACCATTCAGCAGCAAGACGATTCCCGCAACAATCAGCGCCATGCCGGCGTAGTCGCGCGCGCCGGCGCCCTGCTTGAAGACCTTGCGCGACACCAGCATCGCCATTGGCACTTCCACCAGCGCGAGGGTGCGGACCTTCGCGGCGCTGGTGAGGGCAAAGGCCATGAACCAGAACAGCGAGGCCAGTGCGCCCATGGAGC
>JAPOIA010000070.1 GCA_029979185.1 Alphaproteobacteria bacterium
GCTGGAACGCCGGGAAGCCGCGTTCTATTAAATTGCTTGTGGTTGCCCGGTGTTCCGGCCCCTTGCATTTTGCTGGCGCATCAACTTATCCGAAAAGTCTGCAACTTTTCGGGTTGATGCGAGACTTTCCAAAACCCGGCTACTCGTGGCGCGGGATCGTGGGCTGCTGTTCGAATTTCGGAGAAGGTGTTTGCGTCATACACCACATCTCCAGCTCTGCGCTGCGCTCGTGCGGGATGGCGTTGCCATGAGCAGGCTTCACCGCTCCGCGTCGAGCAGTTTCTGCAGCACGCGCTTGTAGCGGACGGGGCCGACGTCGATCGGCAGAACGACCGGCTTCAGTTCCTCCAGCGCGCCCTCGATGCGGACCTGCTGGGCGGTGACGACGGGGGCATCCTGTTCCTCGAACGCAAAGCGGCGCATCTTCGCGATCTTCTCCTGCATGTCGCGATTGAAACTCTCGTCGTTGGTTTTCAGGCCGAAGCGCACGGCGGTGAAGAAGTAATGCGTCGTGTGGCTGGTTTCCGGCGTCAGCATGTGGATGGCGTGATAGCCGGTGCCGTTTTCCAGCTTGTCGCCATTCTCGCAGATGCCGGTCATCAGTTTCAGCGTGGAGGGCGCCATCCAGCGGATGTGGGTCTGCTTCTCGATCCGCTCGGGATGGCCGGGCCAGAACTGCGCAAACATGCCGGGGGGAATGGAATTGGGCGCATAGCGCGAGACGACCACATCGTCGCCGTCCTGATCCACCTGGATGTCGGATTCCACCACATCGGCATTGCCGAGCAGGCCGTCATGCAGGTAGCAGGTGTGCGACAGGTCCAGCAGGTTGTCGATCATCAGCTGGTAGTTGGAGGCCATCATCATCTGGTCGCGCTTGGTCAGCGCGATATCCGGCGGATTGTCGAGGACGGAGAAATCCGGGATCAGGGCTGGATCGGCCGGCTTGTCGCCCATCCAGATCCACAGCGCCATGTGCTTCTCGACAACCGTGTAGCTCGGCAGTTTCGCGCTGGAAGGCACGCGCTTGTCGCCGTGCGGATTATGCACGCACATGCCGGTCGCGTCATATTCAAGTCCGTGATAGGGGCACATGATGCGGTCGCCAGGCAGCAGCTTGCCCATGCTCAGCGGCGCGAAACGATGCACGCAGCGGTCGACGATGGCGGCGATCGAGCCGTCCTGCTTGCGGAACAGCACGACCGGAATATCCATGATCGTGCGGGCCAGCATCGCGTCTTGCGCCAGTTCCTCGGCCCATCCCGCGACATACCAGTGATTGCGGACATAAGGTCCGCTGATAAGAGGTTGGTCCACGCGCATCCGCGCGCCGGTCCGGGAAATATCGTCCATCAGCTTCCGCCCGTTTTCTCGATTTTATTCAGCGCGCAAGCTAGCACCAAACGGGGCGGCATGAAAGCGTGGCTGCTTTCTGCCGGCGCAGTTCGGAAAGGGCTGTGGAGCAGCGCACCTTATCCCCTCCCGCGATTTCCATGGGAAACTGCAGCTATCGGCTAGCTGGCTGTCTCATTGCCAGCTTTTCGGAGCACCGGTAATATGTTTCGGCATCCGGCGCCCATCAGCCGGACTTCAGGGAGGTACATGCAATGGTTCTGCCGACAAGCAGGGTAGGGGTAACAAGTGTCGCGATGATCGCCGCACTTTTTCTTTCGCAGGCCGCCAGAGCCGATGCAGTCGCCGATTTCTACAAGGGCAAAACGGTCAGCGTCTACAGTGGTCTCAGCATCGGCGGAGCCTATACGAATTACGCCCGTCTGGTTGTGCGGCATCTGGGCCGTTTCATTCCCGGACAGCCAACTGCCGTGTTCCGCCACAAGCCGGGCGCAGTCGGCATGGTGCTGGCGCGCTGGATGAATGCGGCTGCGCCGAAGGACGGTCTTGTCGTCGGCACATTTCACGAGCGCATTGCGCTGGAGCCGCTGATCGCGCCAAAGGGCATTCCGTTCAACGGGCGCGACTTCACATGGGTTGCCGCACTGGGCACCAACCCCTCTGTCTGTTTTACATGGGGAACGTCCGGCATCAAGACGATCAAGGACGCCCAGAGCCGCGAAGTGATTTCCGGCGCTGTCGGGACCACTGCGACGGATGCAGTCATGGCCCGCCTGATGAATGCAACTGTTGGTACAAAGTTCAAGATCATTTCCGGTTATCGCGGCGACGCCATCCTGCTGGCGATGGAGAAGGGGGAAGTTCAGGCGCGCTGTGGCTTCGGCTATCCGAGCCTCAAGACGACGCGTCCGCAATGGCTGCGCGACAAGAAGATCAACATTCTGGCCCAGCTCAGCGACAAGCCGCATCCGGAGATTCCCGACGTGCCCTTGCTGATGAATCTGGTTGCGCCGGAATACAAGGATGCGGTGCGGCTCGCCGGAGCGACCGATGCGATGGCGCGTCCCTATGCAGCCCCTCCGGGCATTCCGAAAGAGCGCGCCGAGGCCTTGCGCAAGGCTTTCGCCGATATGGTGCAAGACAAGGACTTTCTTGCCGATGCCAAAAAGCAGAACCTGGAAATCGACTTCACGCCCGGCAGCGAAATCTCCGCTGTGCTGGACAAGCTCTACAAGACGCCAAAGCCGGCGGTCGATCAGTTGGTGAAATTCCGCACGCCCGGCGCCGCGGAAGGAAAAATCCAGCGCAAGAAGAAATAGCGGCACTTTGTCCACCGCCAGGGCGAATCCGGTTATCATGGGAGCCTCATTCAACCGGATTGTCTTGCAATGGCCGCCACGCGTATCCGCGAAACAGATCTTTATGCCCCGGTCAAAGCCTATCTTGAGGGCCAGGGTTATGAAGTGAAAGGGGAAGTCAGCGCTGCCGATATCGTCGCGCGCAGGGGCGGCGACGATCCGGTCGTGGTGGAATTGAAAACAGGCTTTTCGCTGACATTGTTTCATCAGGCGATTGCGCGGCAGGCGATGACGGATGCTGTCTATGTCGCGGTGCCGCAAGGATCTGGCCGCGCCTTCCTCAAGGCGTTGAAGAACAACATGAGCCTGTGCCGCCGCCTTGGCATCGGGCTCGTGACGGTGCGGTTGCGCGACGGATTTGTTGCCGCGCATCTCGATCCGGCGCCCTATAATCCGCGCCAGTCGAAGCCGCGGAAGGAGCGGCTGCTCAAGGAGTTTTCCCGCCGGGTCGGCGATCCCAATACCGGCGGCTCGACGCGGCGGCCGCTGGTCACCGCCTACCGTCAGGATGCGCTGAAATGCGTGAAGGTCCTTATGGCAGCCGGGGCCTGCAAGGCAGCCCTTGTGGCGAAGAGCACTGGTGTCGGGACGGCGCGCCGGATCATGGCCGACGATCACTACGGCTGGTTCGAGCGGGTTGAGACCGGCATCTACCAGCTCAGCCCCAAGGGGCACGCAGCCAGCCGGGACTACGGCAGCGAACTGGAAAAGCTGGAAGTCGCGAACTTGATCCGGGAGGGGGCTTAGATACGTTCGGTTTACCAGCAGGCATCTCACCGCCGGCGGCGCATGATGTAAACCTGCAGCAAAGCGGGAATGAGGATGCCAACGGCGATGCCCGCCAGCAGGGCAAGCCACAGCGGATGGCCGAAATATCGCAGGCTGCCGGCGACGGCGAAGGTCAGGCACATTGCCGCAAGCGATCTCAGATTCATGGTGCTGCCGTCCGTTTCATCCCGGATAAACTGGCGTGGTCAGTCCCGCCCCGCATTGGATGTGAGCAGGGGTTTTTCCTCCATCCGCCAGAATGTGTAGAGTGCTGCCATCAGGCAGGCGACAGTAATAGCAAACATGATGCGGAAGGCAAAGACGGCCGATTCGCGGTTTGCGGCGAGGGCGGTTGCACTGGCCCGGGCATCGCCGATCTGTTCGCCGCCGCTGCCAAGGGCATTGACGATGACAGCGCCTATGGCGGCAATCAGCATCGAGGCGCCAAGGCTGCGACCGAAGCTCATCATCGAGATGGCCGTGCCGAGTTCGCTCATGCGCACGGCATTCTGCGTGGCGACGGTTGTCACAGGCGCAATCGGGCCAAAGCCGATGCCGATGATCGCCAGCAGTATTTCGAATTCCCAGGTGCCTATCCGGTCCAGCCGCCAGGTCAGCCAGATCATGGTGAGAATGCACACAGCCATGGCGGCGATCGGATAGCGCTTGTAGTGGGTGACGCGAGCCGCCACCTGTGCGCCGACAAGGGCGCTGGTGTTGACGGTCACCATGAGCACCATCAGATGCAGGCCTGCCGAAGAAGGCGACAGGCCGAGGACCGATTGCAGGTAAAGCGGCAGGTAGATGTTCAGGGAAATGATCGAGGCCCAGCCGATCGCATTGGTCAGGGTGGACATGCGTACGATCGGGTTGCGCAAAATGCCGAGGGGTATCAGCGGTTCGGGCGTCGACTGCAGGCGTTTTACGAAAAGATACCAGAAGGCCAGCGATATGGCGGCCGAACCCAGTATCTGCGGGGATGCCCAGGGAAATGCCTTGCCGCCGGCGTTCAGTACGAACATGGTCGTGGAGCTGGCCAGCACGATCAGGATCGCGCCCAGTACGTCGAGCTTGCGGGCGCGTTCGTTGCGCGGCAGCTTGTTCAGCAGCGTCAGCGCCAGGAACAGCGACAGTGCACCGAGCGGGGCCGCGATCCAGAAGGATGCGCGCCAATGGACGTATTCGGCGAAGAAGCCGCCAAGCGCCGGGCCGATGGCGCCAGCGCTGGTGTATGTGATCGAGAAATAGGTGTAATAGCGCGCCCGTTCTTTCGGCGAAGCGACGTCGCCGAGAACCGTCATGGCTTGCGAGACCAGTCCGCCATTGCCGATGCCCTGCAGTGCCCGGGCTGCGACGAGCCATGTCATCGACGGCGCAAGAGCGGAGGCAATTCCGCCGATCATGAAGATGACGATCGATATACAAAGGGTGAACTGCCGGCCCTTTATATCGCTCAGGCGGCCATAGAGGGGCGTCGCTGCCGTCATGGTAAGCATGTAGATAGCAACGATCCACGGCAGGTAGTGAATGTCACCAAGATCGCGGCCGATTGTCGGCAGGGATGTCGCGACAATCGTCTGGTCGAGCGAGGCCATCAGCACCGGCACGAGGACGCCAAAGACGATCCAGAGAATTTCGCGATGGGTCAGTTCCGGTTTTGCGGAGGAGCTTGCGCTGGATGCTGTCGAGCTGGCGCCCGTTGCTGGAGACACGCCATCAGTATGCCGTTTGCCGTCGATGTCATTGCTGCCCCCACCCGGGTTTGTATCGGTGTTGGCAGTCATCGATCAGAGGCTCCCGATTGCGGCGTCTTGCGTGGCGGCAGTTTGCACAACAGCGGCTCGCTGGCTGCAAACTGCTGCCGCTCTGCTGGCCGGTACATGGCCCGGTGTGACCGTGCCTGTCCTCCCGTGTGTCTCTTCTATAGCGCAGGGTCCGGGGCGGCGAGTCAATTGTTGTCTATTGGCGGTCGTGCCGTTTCCTGCTGGCAAACAAACGGCGCGGACAAATCCGCGCCGCAAGACCTTCATGATGAAATCGTGTCGGGGAAATTACCGCGGCGCCAGGATCATCACCATCTGGCGGCCTTCCATGGACGGCTCAAATTCGACCTTGGCGAATTCCGCGGTTTCGTTCTTCACCCGCTCGAGCAGGCGGTAGCCGATGTCCTGATGCGCCATTTCGCGGCCGCGGAAGCGCAGGGTAACCTTTACCTTGTCGCCATCTTCGAAGAAGCGCCGGACCGAACGCATTTTCACGCCATAGTCGTGTTCGTCGATCCCTGGACGCAGCTTGATTTCCTTGACCTCGACGACCTTCTGGCGCTTGCGGGCTTCGGCAGCCTTCTTCTGTTCTGCAAAGCGGAACCTGCCATAGTCCAGAATCTTGCAAACAGGCGGTTTTGCCGACGGCACGATTTCCACCAGATCCAGGCCCGCATCTGCGGCTTGGCGCATCGCCTCGTCAATTGCAACGACTCCCTGATTCTTTCCCTCGCTGTCGATCAGCTGAACTTCAGGTACTGTAATTGCGTCGTTGGTGCGCGGCCCCTCTTTTTGCGGGGTAGCGGGTGCTCTATTTGGCCGGCGAATGGCTGGTCTCCTTTGATGAATACGTCGAACTCAACGACCGGACCGCAAAGGTGCAGTACGGCAAGTCGCTGAACCCATTATCAAGATCGGGGTTGGGGGCAGATAAGTCAACGGTTCCGAAGCAAAATTCGACTTTCTGACTATCATTTACTGTAGATTTCAGCGATTTGTGGCAGGGTTGCCGCGCCTTTTCTGGCGCAGCTGGTGCTACACCTTAGCAAGGTAAACGCCGGGGTCGTGCGACCATCGCGGTTTGTGCGTTCACCGGGAATTGGCTCCGGAGGCGAGCACTTCCTCGTAGACCGCAAGCGTAGCAGCACACATGCGTGTGAGGGAGAAGTTCCGCTCGACATGGGTTCGTGCTCGCAAGGCGAGCGCATCGCGGCCGGCTGCGCCGAGTTGTAGGGCATGGCGGATGGCATCCGCCAGGGCGGGTGTATCTCCAGGGGGCACAGTCCATCCGGTTCGTTCCGAATCGGCGACGGCGGGCGGCGTCAATACGGTTTCCGGTACCGCGCCGAGATCCGAGACGATGACCGGCTTGCCCATGGCCTGCGCTTCCACGGCTGAACGGCCGAAAGCTTCCGGTTCAGTCGACGGTACGGTCACGACTGCAGAGGCCATGAAGGCAGCGGCCATGTCGGTGCAATGGCCGGTCCGAACGACCACGCCTTCGAGACCGGATTCGCGAATCTGGGTGTCCAGCGTCTGGACATAGCCAGTCCGGCCTTGGGGATCGCCTGCAAGAACGAATTTCACGCCCATGAGCCCGCTGCGCGTCAGGATGCGGGCAGCCTCGATCAGGGTTTGCTGACCCTTCCAGCCCGTCAGCCTGGCGGCCAGCAGGATTACCCGTTCGTCCGGTTCCACGCCCCATTCGGTGCGCAGGCGCTGCACGCGTGCCGCATCGACATTGCCGGGGTTGAAAGTCTGTAGGTCGGTACCGCGGTAGATGACGCGGATGCGGTCCTTCGCTTCCGGATCGAGCGAGACAATGCGATGAGCGGTGAATTTCGAATTGGCGATGACACGTTCGCCGCGCGACATGATCGAGTTGTACTGGCGTTTGAACGTTGTGCGGCCGCTATAGGCGCCATGATAGGTTGTGACAAGCGGGATGCCGGTCTTGCCGGCAGCGATCAGTGCGACCCAGGCCGGCGCGCGCGAGCGGGCATGAATGATGTCTATGCCTTCCTGCCGGATAAGGGTCGCGAGCTGGCGCGATGCCATCCACATGCGGAAGGGATTCTTGGTTGCCGCGGGAAACGGAATCCAGACACCACCGCGGGCCTGCAGTTCGCTGATCAGGCGGCCCCCTTCGCTGGCGACAAGTGCATGAGCGCCCGCTTCGGTCAAGGCGGCTGCAATGTCGATTGTGGTGCGTTCTGCGCCGCCTGCGTCTAGTGTCGGAATTATCTGCAGTACGGTCCTGCCGGCCAGTGGAGAAATCGCGTCAACATGTGAAACGGGCTGGCGCCGCTCGCGAGGGCTATCGTCAGGAAAGGATTTGTTCTGGGAAATCATTCGCCTCCGCAAGCAGTTCCCGGGCCCTGGCGGTCAACCGGATAAGATGGTGGCCTGTGCCCAAGCATGGAGTATAAACGGTGCTTACTCCCGCGCCTGATATCCCGAACCGCGAATCACACAGGAAAATACGGTGAGCAGCACGCAAGAGCAAACCAGCAATACAGCAAATCCGGGCGATCCGTCGTTTTTTCAGCTGTCGTCTTTACCGGATGTAAAACTTGCTTACCGGCAGGTTAACGCCGCGGCTACCGGCAAGGACAAACCAGGTATTGTCTCGCTTGGCGGATTTCGATCCGACATGCTCTCCACCAAGGCCGAGCGGATTGCCGAAATGGCGGTTGCCGACGGGCGGGCTTTCCTGCGCTTCGACTATTCCGGACATGGCGAATCCGGAGGGAAATTCGAGGACGGAACCATCGGCCGCTGGACAGCAGAATGCATCGAGATGATCTGCGGCCTGACCGAAGGGCCCCAGATACTGGTCGGATCGTCGATGGGCGGCTGGATCGCGCTGCTCGCGGCGCGGGCGCTGGAGCAAGCGGGACAGGTGGCCCGGCTCGGCGGGATGGTGCTGATAGCCCCGGCAGTGGATTTTACTGAAGAACTCATGTGGGCGCAGTTTACCGACGAGATCAAGCGGGAGATCGAAGACACGGGCCAATGGCTGCGGCCAACGCAATATGCGCCGGAGCCCTATCCGGTTACCCGTGGTTTGATCGAGGATGGACGCAAGCAGTTGCTGTTTGGGGCGCCGATCCGCACATGGTGTACCGTTCATATCCTCCAGGGCATGGAGGATCCCGATGTACCGTGGACCCATGCGATGAAACTGGTCGAGCATCTGGCCGGCGATCCGGTGGCGGTAACACTGATCAAGGATGGCGACCACCGGCTGTCCCGGGACGAAGATATCGCCCGCCTGCTGAACGCCATCCGGACGCTGGCATGAGTGCCGCAGGGCGGAAGCCTGCGCCGGCGGGAGGAAGACGACTTGCTTGATCTGAAGCCTCTGCCGCTCATCCTGTGCTTTGCTGCCGCGCTGGCGCTGAGCCTGTTGAACTTCCTGACTATTGCCGCCGTGCTGCCCGACCTGATCCGTTCATGGTCTCTCAACAAGACCCAGGCGGGATGGCTCGTCGGCGTGTACTTCGCCGGCTACATGAGCGCAATCCTGTTTGTCGCAAGCCTTACAGACCGGGTGGATCCGCGCAGGATTTACCTGATCGGGGCTGCAATCGGCGGACTGTCGTCGCTTGCGCTTGCGCTTTTCGCCAACGGGTTCTGGCTGACGATGGTCCTCCGCTTCATGGGCGGCGTTGCGTTTACCGGGGTGTACATGCCCGGACTTCGGGCCCTGACAGACAGCCTTCCACCGGCGCAGCGCAACCGCGGCATTGTCTATTATTCGTCGTGTTTCGCGCTTGGGTCCGGTTTTTCGATTTTTGCCGCGGGCCGTATCGCAGCCGTTCTGGACTGGCGCTGGGCCTTTGTGGTTGCTGCTGCCGGATCGTTTGCCGCGATGGCGCTGGTCGCCGTTGTGTTGCGGCCGCGCGCGCCTGCGGGGTCGTCCCTAGCGCAGTCTGCCGCAAAGCCTCCAGCGCGGTCGCAATGGGCGTCTTACAAGCAGGTCTGGAGAAATCGCAGGGCGGTTGGCTATATCGTGGCCATGTATGGCGTCGGCTGGGAGGTATTTGCGTTCCGCTCCTGGATTGTGACCTATCTGACAGAACGGCAGGGGCTGGAAGCGGGGCAGACGTTCTGGCTCAGTCCGCCCGACGTCGCCTTCGCCTCAGCGATCATCGGGATTCCGGCCAGTGTCTGGATCGGCGAATGGGCGGCGCGAATCAATCGCGAGCGGTTGCTGATCGCCACGGCGCTTGTTTCGCTGGTGCTGGATATCTCGCTCGCAGCCGCCGTTTCGCTGCCATACGGCGTATTGTTCCTGCTGTGCTTTGCTTTCTCCCTGACCTCTTTCGGCCGCAGTGCAGCGACGACCGCCGGAATGATGCATGCGGCCCAGGACGAGGTGCGCGGGGCGACGATGGCGGCGCATTCGTTCATGGCGTTTCTATCGGGCATTTCCAGTCCGCTGATATTCGGCCTTATGCTGGACGTTTCGGCACTGGCGACTGGACGGGTCTCCTGGACAGTAGGGTTTTCGTCGCTGGCTATAGGTTCAGCCATCAGCATCGCGGGATATCTTTTGGCCCGGAGCGCAAAGCCCCTAGACCAGTCCTGATGCGGCCGCACGTCCTGTTGAGGAACAAGGGGTCTGCCCACGGTTGCAGCAGGGCCAATGATCAGCGAATGGCGCCGCTGCGTATGGCGTAACGCATATCCCGGGACAGCCAGAAGATCACAACCGAACCCAGCGCCATCACGAAGGTGCAGATCACGAACGGCGAGGCGCTGTCCCTAATCAGTGACACGACTATCAGGCCGGTAATTGCCGAAAAGCTCATCTGCAGAAAGCCGGCGAGGGACGTTGCCGCGCCAGCCCTTTCCGGGAAGGGGGACAACAGGCCGGCGACGCAATTGGGGATCACAAAGCCCACGCCGCCGAAAAAGATCAATTCGGACAAGAACAGGATCAGCAATTGATCGGGCAGGAGCAGCACGCCTGCGAGCTGGGCGATGCCGGCAATGGCAAACAAGGTGACGCCGACGCCAATCGCGTAGTCCAGGCCTTTGCGCGCAACCATGCGCGAGGAGACCCAGGCGCCGCCGACGAAGGCGATGGAGCAAATCGAGAATGCGAGGCCGAATTGGACCGGCGTCAAGCCGTAGACCCGCTGCAGGACGAAGGGCGATGCGGAAACGAAGGTGAAAAGCCCCGTCTGTGCCATGGCCTGCATACCCATATAGGCCCACCAGACCCTGTTGCGGCTGACGATGCTGAAGCTGCCGAGAATATTGCGGACCGAGAACGAGCCCTGCATGCGCTCACGAATGGTTTCCGGCAGGAACAGGACGGACACCAATGTGATGATACCGACGATTACGAACATCACGACGAAGGCTGCGCGCCAGCCGAACTGGACTGCCAGCAGGCCACCGATCAATGGCGATACGATGGGAGCAAGCCCCATGATAGAGCTCATGAGCGCCAGTTGCTGGCCGGCACGGACTCCTGTGTACAAATCGCGGACGATGGAGCGGGCGACAATGATCGGTCCCGCGCCGCCCAGCCCCTGAATCAGCCGGGCGCCAGTCAGAGCTTCGATCGTCGGCGCCAGGCTGGCGCTCAGGCTGGCGAACAAATAGAGCGAAAACCCGATCAGCAGGGCTGGCTTCCGGCCAAACTTGTCCGACAGCGGCCCGTAGAAGATCTGGCCGATGGCGAATCCGATCAGATAGGCCGACATGGTCCATTGCACCTTGCCTGGCACGGTCTGCAGGTCCTGCGCGAGCTGGGGCAGGGCGGGGACGTAAAAATCGGTCGAAATCGGCCCCATTGCAGACATGAAGGAGAGCACGACGGTCATGCCGAATGAGTTAGGGTGGAGGCGCATGGGGGCTTTCTAACACGGCAGTCCGGAAGCTGCGGCCCTGTGTCTAAGGCTTGTGACGGTTTAAGTCGATAGTAGCGATCGATGTCTGGCCCGGAAATGCCGGGCTGGCGCAAAAATTCCCGCTTCTGTGACAAAGGTGCAAATTTTTCGCGATTGGGCGCTTGGCAAACGGAAAGAAGATGAGTAGAACGCCTTCGTCGCCCGCGCCCACATGATGGCGCTGCGGGTTCCTTTCCCAAAGGAGGCAGGTTGCCCGTCCGGCAAGGACAGTGCAGAGCCTGCAAGACAAAGTGGGGCCATAGCTCAGTTGGGA
>JAPOIA010000071.1 GCA_029979185.1 Alphaproteobacteria bacterium
AGCATCTTGATCGGTATTGATTCAATATCCACGGTTTTCAAGACATTATTAGACAGATCGTCGGAGTTTGTTGGCGCCCGCAGTATCGAAGATTGGCAACACCTTCTTTTTGTTTTTACTTATGGCTCCCGGTTGGGTCCCTGACGACACCGCGCGGTGTACGGCCTGCGGCTGCCAATCAAAAGCCCACCGCTCTTCCTGCATTTCGCGGGAAAATATCCGGTGAAAATTATCCCCCTTGACTCTTTTTCGCTTCCGGTTTTGAATAGAACAAATAGAGAACATATATTCAGCGGAGCAGACCGATGCCAGAACCCGGCAGAGCGGAACAGGTGAATTTTATCCATGCACAAGCGCAGGAAGCGACTGACCGGGAAGCCCTTTTCACGTCACGCGACAAACGGAAGTCGTTGGACAATCTGCGCCGTTCCATAGCGCGGATCGAGGCAGCTGGAACAATACGCGACAGAACAACGGCCGGACCCATGCCACCGGCATCGGATATTCACGCCGATATCGCTGTTCCTGCCCCCCGGCCTGCCAGTTTTTACGAAATCGCTCCCGCCAGCGCTGCTGACTGCAGCGCGCAGCCGGTTTCGCCCTGACAATCGCCGGCCAGATGATCAAAAGCCTGAAGCGCCCGGTACTCTGGGTGGCGGAGGATTTTGCCCTGACGGAACAGGGCGCTCCCTATGCCCCCGGCCTTGCCGCCTATGGCATTCCGGTCAGCGATTTCATCCTGATCCGTACCCGCTCGCGGCTCGATCTGTGGCGGGTTATGGAAGAAGCCATCAAGTCGCGCGCTTTTGCCGCCATCATTGGCGAGCCGGCAGCCCTGGCCGGGCGCGACCTGCCGGCTCTGATCCGCCGGCTGACGATCAATGCCCGCGCCAATACCGCCTGCGCCATGCTATTGCGGCCGCCGGCGCAAGCGGGCTTCCTGGCGCCCTCGCCACTGCGTTTCGAGGTTTCGGCGCGGCCGGCAGATGCGACAAAACAGCCCACACCCTCTGTTCTCGCTCGCCCCCTGCCCGCGCCACCGGCCTGGTCCGTCCGCTATCGCGGCGCGCCCGGTGCGCTGGAGGGACTCGATCCGGAGCGGCCCTTCCAGGCGCATCTGTCACGCACCGAGTTGCTTGATGAAGTTTCCAGGATGATGATCAAAGAGCGTTCCGGTGCCGCGTTACCTGTCCATATTTCTCACGCCGCCTGAGGGGCTTGGATGCTGGCCGCAGCCGCAACTGGTTCAGATCGCCCTTTGGCATCAGCGCTATACGCCATTGGCTGCGGCCGATGCCCCCGACGGGCTGATGCTCGATGTGGCAGGCGCCGCGCATCTGTTCGGCGGCGAAGAGGCGATGATGGCGCGCATCGAGCGCGACTGCCGGGCGCGCGGCCTGTCCGCACGCACCGGCCTGGCCCCTACGCCTGAAGCTGCATGGGCCCTGGCCCGATTTGGTGAAGACAAGGCCCGGCGTCTTGCGCCTGTTATGGCGGACGATCTGCTTCAGCAGGAGAAATGCATCGCCCGGGCCATGGTCAACCTGCCTATGGCAGCCCTGCGGCTGGATCAGGACACGATAACCGCCCTGTCGCAAACGGGCTTGAAGCGTATCGGCGACATCATCGCGCGGCCGCGCGCACCCTTGACCGCCCGTTTCGGCAAAAGCCTGTTCGTTCGCCTCGACGCCATGCTCGGGCGCGCCAAAAGTCCGATCTCGCCGCAGTTCGAAGCGCCTGCCTATATTGCAGAACGGCGCTTTACTGATGGCATCGTGGCGCGCGACCTGATCGAGGCGACAATCCACACACTGGCGCGCGATCTCGCAGGTATGCTGGAGCGCCATGACGAAGGCGCGCGCCGGCTGATAGCCGCCCTGTTCCGCGCCGACGGCAAGGTGATGCATGTGGAATGTTCGACCAGCAGGCCGCTGCGCGACACGCGCGCCATAGCCCGGCTGTTCCACGAAAAGATAGACGCCGCCGCGCAGGCCAATGAAAGCGACCCGCTCGACGCCGGCTACGGGTTCGACGTCATCCGGCTGGCGGTGATGCATGCCGAGCCGCTGCGCGAGCAGCAGGCCCGGCTGCCGGAGAGGCAGCCGGACAACGGCAACCGGCAGCCGCAGGAGGATCTCACCCTGTTTCTCGACCGGATGAGCGCCCGCTACGGCGCCGACCGGGTGCTGCGCTTTGCCCCCAACGACAGCCATATCCCGGAGCATGCGGTGATTGCCGCGCCTGCGATCAGCGATCGCCGGCAAGAAAAGCTGCGGCAAAGACCTGCCCTTCTGCCAAAGACCCATCTCCCGGCCTATGCAATCGCCCGGCCCATCCGCCTGCTCGAGAAGGCAGAGCCGGTAGAGGCCATCGCCACGGTGCCGGACGGGCCGCCCTTGCGGTTCCGCTGGCGGCGCGTGCTGCATGAAGTCGTCGCATATGAAGGGCCTGAACGCATTGCCCCGCAGTGGTGGAAGCAGGAACAGGAGGCGCTGACCCGCGACTATTTCCGTATCGAGGACGCGCAGGGCCATCGCTTCTGGCTGTATCGCGAGGGCCTTTATGTGCGCGAAACACAGCGCCCGCGCTGGTTCCTGCATGGCCTGTTCGGTTAGCCGTCATGACCTATGCCGAACTTGCGACCACGACCAATTTCTCCTTCCTGCGGGGCGCATCGCATCCAGAGGAGCTGGTGGCGCAGGCCATGGCGCTTGGCCTTTCCGGCATCGGCATTGCCGATCGCAATTCGCTGGCCGGCGTGGTCCGCGCCCATGTTTTCGCCCGCGAGCACGACGCAACAGCCAAAGGCCTGCGCGTCCTGACCGGTGCGCGGCTGGTGTTTCAGGATGCAACGCCCGATATTCTCGCCTATCCGCGCGACCGCTCCGCCTATGGCCGCCTGTGCCGGCTGCTGACGCGCGGCAACCTGCGGGCGCAGAAAGGCCAATGCCACCTGTTCTTCAAGGATCTGGCGGAATTTCGCGAAGGCCTGCAACTGATCGTGATGGACGACGGCAAGGATCAATCTGCATTCCTTGAAAAGATTTTCCGCCTGGAAAAGATTTCCGGTTTCGCAAAAGAACATATCTGGCTTGCCGCGGCACTGACCTATGATACCCATGTGCGCGAACGGCTGGCGCGGCGTATCGATCTTTCGCACACAAGCGGCCTGCCGCTGATTGCCGTCAACGATGTGCACATGCATGCGCCGGAACGGCGGCCGCTTGCCGATGTCGTCACCTGCATTCGCGAACATGTCACGATCATGGAGGCCGGCGCGAGCATTCTATCGGCTAATGCGGAGCGGCATCTGAAAGAGCCGCAGGAAATGGTCCGCCTGTTTGCCGAAGCGCCGCAGGCCGTGGGCGAAACGATTGCATTCATGAAGGGCATTACATTTTCGCTCGACGAATTGCGCTACGATTATCCGGAGGAATTGCGCGAAGGTTTTTCCAGCGAGCAGGATGCGCTGATCCACTATACATACGAAGGGGCGAAATTCCGCTACCCCGGAGGCGTTCCCGACAAGGTGGCGTCTTCGCTGCAGTACGAACTGAAGCTGATCGGCGAGCTCAATTACGCAGCCTATTTTCTTACCGTGCACGACATCGTACGCTTTGCCCGTTCGCGCAATATCCTGTGCCAGGGGCGCGGGTCTGCAGCCAATTCCTCGGTTTGCTTTTGTCTGGGCATAACGGAGGTCGATCCCTCGAAACACGATCTCCTGTTCGAACGTTTCATCTCGGCGGAACGGCGCGAACCGCCCGACATCGACGTCGATTTCGAGCACGAGCGGCGCGAAGAGGTAATGCAATATATCTACCAGCGGTTCGGGCGCCATCGTGCCGGGCTCACCGCTACCGTCACGTCCTACCGCTCGCGCTCGGCCATCCGCGAGACGGCGAAAGTCTTCGGTATCGACGAAGCAACGATTTCGGCCCTGCGCAATGCGGTCTGGGACCGCCGTTCCGGCGGTGTCGACGAGAAGGAGGCCATGCGCCTCGGCATTGAGACCAGCGCGCCGCGATTGCAGCAGGCCATGGCCATGGCCAACGAGATCACCGGTTTCCCGCGCCATCTGTCACAGCATACGGGCGGCTTCGTCATTACCAAGACGCGGCTGGACGAAGTGGTGCCCGTCGCCAATGCGGCGATGGAAGATCGCACGACAATAGAATGGGACAAGGACGATCTGGATGCGCTGGGCATCCTGAAGATCGACGTGCTGGCGCTCGGCATGCTGTCGTGTCTTCGCCGCTCGTTCGAATTCCTGCGCGCGCATTATGGATTGAACCTGACACTGGCGACGATCCCGGCAGAGGAACCTTGCGTCTACGAGATGATCTCGCGCGCCGATACGATCGGCGTCTTCCAGATCGAAAGCCGGGCGCAAATGTCGATGCTTCCGCGCCTGAAGCCAAGCAAGTTCTATGATCTCGTCATCGAAGTCGCCATCGTGCGCCCCGGACCGATCCAGGGCGACATGGTGCATCCCTATCTGCGGCGGCGGCAGGGCATCGAACAGGTGTCCTACCCGTCGCAGGAACTGGAGGATGTTCTCGGCAAGACGCTGGGCGTGCCGCTGTTCCAGGAACAGGCGATGAAGATCGCCATTGTCGCAGCCGGTTTCACGCCGTCCGAAGCCGACAAGCTGCGCCGCGCCATGGCGACCTTCAAGCGGGTCGGCACGCTGCACACATTCGAGACCAAGATGATCGAAGGCATGGCAGCCAGGGGATACGACCGGGAGTTTGCCGCGCGCTGTTTCAAGCAGATCGAAGGGTTCGGCAGCTACGGCTTTCCCGAAAGCCATGCGGCATCGTTTGCGCTGCTGGTCTATGCCTCCTGCTGGTTCAAGTGCCGTTATCCGGATGTATTTGCCACAGCGCTGATCAATTCCCAGCCGATGGGCTTTTATGCTCCGGCGCAGATCGTCCGCGATGCGCGCGAACATGGCGTCGAGGTGCGGGAGATCGACATCAACTTCTCGCACTGGGACTGCACGCTGGAGGCGTCTGCACCTACCCCCCCCAACGGGAGGAAGATACACTCCAGACATGCTTCACAGACGCCGCATATTCGCTCCACCCATGCGATCCGGCTCGGCTTACGGCTGATCAAGGGCGTGCGCGAGGACGACATGCATCTGATTGCAGAGAAGCGCGGAGGCGGATACGACAGCGTGCGCGATGTATGGCTGCGGACAGGCCTGTCATCGGCGGTACTGGAGCGGCTGGCGTCGGCGGACGCCTTTCGCTCCATCGGCCTCGACCGGCGCGATGCGGTGTGGGCCGTGCGCGGGCTCAACCGTTCCGGCGACAAGGACGATCTGGAGCTGTTCCGGCATGTGAGGCTTGCCGAACTGGAGCCGGATGCAGACCTGCCGCCGATGCCGGTCGGCGAACATGTGGTGGAAGACTACCGGCACCTGTCCCTGTCGCTGAAGGCGCATCCGGTGCAATACCTGCGCCGACATCTGCCGAAACACATTTTCCGCTGCGCCGATCTGGGGGACTTGAAAGCCCCCTGCCGGCTTGCTGTTGCCGGACTGGTGCTGGTGCGCCAGCGGCCGGGCTCTGCCAAGGGGGGTGTCTTCATGACGCTGGAAGACGAAAGCGGCGTCGCCAATGTCATCGTCTGGCCGAAGGTCTTTGAAAAACTGCGTCCGGTCGTGCTAGGCGCGCGCTTCGTCTCGGTCAGCGGGCGGCTGCAGAAAGAGGCAGGCGTCATTCACATCGTTGCAGAGCGGATGGAAGACCTCACGCCGCTGCTTGGTTTCCTGTCGAACGAGGGCGGAGAAATATCGGCGCTAGCGCATGCCGACGAGGTCAAGCGGCCGCAGCATGAACGCACCAAGCAAAAGGTCGATGCCAGCGGCCTGTTGCCCTCTGGACATAACGTCGTTGCGCTTGACTCCAGGCCGGAAAACGTCGCCCGCGTCATGCCGAAGGGCCGCAATTTTCACTAGACCAGACAGCGCTGTCATCGAATATCGAGGAAGCGTGACTTGCCGAAACAGCTACGCTAGATTGGCCCCGTACGCTGCGGCCAATGCCAGCCGCTTGCGACACACCGCATTTTGCCAACGAGCCAATTTCAGGAGCTTGCCATGTCCGAAAACGCAAATCTGGAAAGTTTCAAAACGATCTATGAACGCTGGGCGCATTGCTAGGGACTGGACGCAAGTTGCTGGCTCGACGCGCTGGCAGACAATGTTGTCCTGCGCAGCGTCGCCAGCGACGGCCCCGGCCTGGCGTTTACCCAGGACCGTCACTCGCGCAACGATGTTGCCGCCTATTTCACCGGCCTGAGCAAAGACTGGTCGATGGAACACTGGACGCCTGAAACTTTCATTTGCGACGGCGACAATATCGCCATGTTCGGCACATGCGGCTGGACCAACAAGACAACCGGCAAGACAGCAAACGTTCGCGCCGCACATCATGCGAAATACGAAAACGGCAAGATCGTAGAGTTTACCGAGATATTCGATACCGGCCGCGCCATCGCAGCAGCCACGCCGTAAACACCGCAACCATCGGGACAAGCGATCGCGGCAGACAACGCTGGCATACGCCAGCCACGGTCCGCTATACTGTCATCTGCATGCAACAAACCGGCGCAGCGGAAACGGCTGCCCGACAGGAAGCATCGATGACCGAACCCGTTCTGAAACACAACCGCACCCGTATCGAACCAGCCGGGCAGGCCGAGCAGATCACACCGCTGGTGCGCCGCATGGTTGCGCCGAACGGTTCGCCTTTCACCTATACCGGTACCTGCACCTATATCGTCGGCAAGGACAAGGTCGCGATAATCGATCCGGGGCCGGACAATGAAGCGCATGTGCAGGCGTTGCTGCGCGCCGTCGCAGGCCAGAGCGTCGATCACATCGTCATTACCCACACCCACAAGGATCACTCCCCGGCATCGCGCGCCCTGCAACAGGCGACTGGCGCAAAAATCGTCGGATGCGCAGCCTTCGTCCCGGCAAAGGACAGGCCTCGAGGCGGGCTCGATTCCAGCCATGACACGGACTATACGCCGGATGAAGAAATGTTCGACGGCGATGCGCTGCATGGCGCAGGCTTCACTCTGCAAGCCATCGCTACGCCCGGACATGCATCGAACCATCTGGCCTTTGCCCTGCGCGAAGAGAACACTGTGTTTTCAGGCGATCATGTGATGGCCTGGTCCACCAGCATAGTGGCGCCGCCGGACGGCTCGATGCAGGACTACATGCGCTCGCTTGACAAGCTGCTGGTGCGCGAGGACAGCCTCTACTGGCCAGGCCACGGCGATGCGGTCGAAGAGCCGCAAGCCTATGTCAACGGCCTCGTCCATCACCGCAAGCTCCGCGAAGCCGCAATACGCCAGCGCATCGAAGCCGGAGACAGCGACATCGCCACCATGGTCGCCAATATCTATGTGGGTTACGACGACAAGCTGCAGCGGGCGGCGGCGCTATCGGTTCTTGCACATCTGGAAGACATGGTGGAACGCGGCGTCGTAGCGACAGACGGGCCGGCAACACTCGCATCCGCCTACAGAATTTCCTGACCTTCGGGCAAGACGTCAGCGCGCGTCGAGCTGTTCCTGCAACTCGTTGGCGAATTTGCGAATGCGCGCAGCATTGGCGCCGAAATCGTGACGGCCGTAACGCGAGGCCGACCTCACATCGATACGCGTCTGCGCAACGAGCGGGCGTATGCGTATCGTAATGTCGTCGGGAAATCCCATGATCGGCGAGCGGTCTATCGCCTCGATGCGCCCTGCCCTCGCCTCGGTCGCCTTCGACACCAGCTCCCGCACGACGACAGTGCGGCGGGTGCGCCCGCGCGTCACGCGCCTGCGAACGTCCTTGTAGACGGCTTCCTTCTTCTCGGTTGCCGGCGTTTCCTCAATGATCCGCCAGCCGAGATTTTTCACCGTTTCCCGCACGAGACCGTAGACTTCGCTGGCTTCCAGATCGATCACGATGGGCTGGATTTCGTTATAGGCGCCCTGCTGCTTAAGCGCCGCATCCTGGGCGCGTATATGCGTGGCGCCGTTGCGCGCGGCCAGCACCGTTGCACTCTGCGAAAACTGCGGCGGTTCGTTCACATCCGTGGAAATGTCATTGATCAATGGCAGTTGAACGGCCCTGATTGCCAGATAACCGGGATAGGCCAGAAAGATCAGGCTCAGAAGCACCGCTCCCACAATTGCGCCAACACCCTTGCGGCCCGTACGCCAGATAACGACGGCGCCAGCGCCTGCCAGCAGCAGCGCAATGCAGGCAATCAGGACGGAAGCGCAGAAAACGGAAAGCCCGGCACTCATCTCGACAGCATTGGAGCGAATAACGATCAGGCCTATCGCAGCGAGTACAATGGCGAATGCCGCCAGTCTGCGCGACCAGACCGCTGCCTGGGAATAGGGTTCATCGAGAATTTGCTGCCGCATTACCTGCCCGGTGCGCGAATGCCATCACTGAGGCCCTAACATATTAAAACCTGCGTGTCGCTTGTAGCAGCCATCACGGTTTCCCGCTGCCTTCCTTTCGGCGCAGCGGCTTGGGCGGACCGGCATTGCGGCAGATGCCTTTCAACGCCTGCCATTGCGCCGGCGTCAGGAGTTCGGGGCCCGGCGTCTGCGGCGCCTCCCGCTTCATCCGCTCCAGCCGGTCCTCGGAAAAGGGATGGCTGGCAAGGATCGAACTGCTCTTCTCGCCCTGCTTGCCGGTTATCCGCACCAGTAACTCGCCCATGGGCACGGCGGAGCGGCCAAGCCGCTTCATTGCCTCGATGGCAAACCCGTCAGCGCGATGTTCGGCCTTGCGGGTATAGGCGCGATCGAGCAGGGTGCGCGTTGCAAAGATGACCGCTCCGGCGCCCGTCACATCACCGAACAACAGTCCAAGCAGGAAAGACGATCCGCCCGCCTGCAACAATTTGCGAAGACTGTCGCGGTGATGAACGTGACCAAGCTCATGCGCCATGACGCCAGCGACCTCATCGGGACTTTTCGCGACGTCGAGTAGCCCGCGAAAGAAGTACACACGCCCGCCGGGCAGCGCGATGGCGTTCTTGACCGAAGAATTCAGTACAGCCGCCTGCAGCGGTACTTTCATGTCCGTTGCCGCGACCAGCCTTGAAACCAGATGATCGTAGGCTTGCTTTCCTGCCGGATCGTCGCAGGTCTTGTTTCCGAATATGGTCTTTACCTGGTTGTCGACCATAACGCCGATCTTGCTGTCGACCGACAGCGGCAATATCGGCGCGAGTCTGTCGGCGGCGTAGGGCACACCGTAGAGGCCTACGAAAAGAAGCGAGACTGCAGCCGCAATGGACCAGACGACAATGCGCAGCGTGCTGGTCCGTTCGCGTGCGCCGGCGAAGAGTTTCGGTGCATAGGACGCAATCGTGCGCGCGAATTCCGGATCGGACACGGTCAACCTGGCGAGACCTGCCTCGTCAGAAAGCAGTCGCAGATCCTTACCCGCCCCATCAGCCTTGCGGATACTATCCCACGGCCATTTTGCTATGACATCGCCGTTTTCGATGATTTCAAGCGCCAGACCGGCGCGCAACTCCACCTGGCGTTTCGTGCTCGTCACGCCATCCAGATAAACCCCAACCGGTCCAGGTTTGTCCATCGATCAGAATCCACCCACATCCAGGCTATCGGCCAGACCTTCTCCGAGCACGCCAGCCAGATCTCCCTGCGCAATGGCGCCATCCAGGGCATGGATATTGGCAATTTCAAGATGTGCGACCAGAAGCTGCCAATAACGATATTGCATAAAGTATCGATACAATATGCCGAATGCCAGTGCTGCTATCAAAAAGGCGCCAAAACCGCCAACGACCTGTGCGGTCGGACGCCAGGCAAGCAATACGGTGCGGGTCGGTTCCGCCGCTGACGACAGAAGACTGCCCCAAAGGGCAGTAACAGCAAGATACAACCCCCCGAGCGTGACAAGAACCGGAATCGCAACCAGCAGAGCCAAGCCGAAAAGCTTCAGATACAGCAGGAAAAAATGATGTCCGCGAATGCTGCATTGCAGGCGCGCCTCGCCCAGATGCACGGCATGGGCCCACCAACGCCATTCGATGGCTTTATAATAGGCCCAGAAAAACATCGCGAAGATGATGAAGGCCAGCCCGCTCACAACACCGGTGAAGACAGCGCGCGCCATATTGGTTTTGCCACCCAGGCTGCCGAATACCGGATTCGCGACAGCCAGCACCGAACCAAGAACGGAAAGAAGGACGATGCCGGCAACGATAGCTCCAAGCCAAAGCAGAATTCCGTGCTTGAAGAAAGTCCATGCACTGCCATCGAAACCGCCGCGAACGTTGCCATAGCAGGTGTGGCTCATCTTGTAGCGTTCCTGAACTGCAACACGCCAGGGTTGCAACAGGCCGAAAGACATGACTGCCAGAATGAGCAGCCCGAATGACATGAAGGCATAGGCCCAGCCGGAACCGTCCATCCAGAAGCGTACGCCGCGCCAGACTGTGCGGGTCAACCGATAGCGGCGCGCGCGATAGAGTGCGAACTGTCCAAACAGGAAAAATACCAAGCCGACAGGAAAGGACGCGAACGTTTGTCTGCTTTCGGCCTCTATCGAACCGAGAAACGCTATCAGGTTCAACGGAACTATGACGGCAAGGGCGAACAGGAAGCCGATGACAAGTTCGCGGGCTGTCCCCAGATATTCGACACTATCCCCGTCCACCACCGTATGCGACCATAGGAACCGGCGCGTGTCGGTGGTGAGCCAGAAACGGTAAAAGCCGAGCGTCATCAGCAACAGGACGGCGCCGCGCACAATCAGGTTCAGAAATGCCCGGTTGTTGGCAACAAAGTCAAATGGCGCTATCGGGTCCGCTTCGGGTTCCGGCTCTGGAGCTGGCGGCAGGCCCTCGGTCCATCTGGCGTGATTGCGTGCAGCGAGTTCCGCCCAAGGGCCATTCTTGCCGGCAAGTGAATCTGCCACGGCAGGATTTCTGTCGTTCATCTGCCCCAATCCATGTTCAGTGGCGACATTGCTGCAGGCGAACATTGCTGCGCCCCGGGCCGGCATATTCCGTCGCCGGCAAGAATTCAGTATCGTTCAGCACACGACTGCAGGATACTCTTTCGACAAAGCCTGCCCGGCCAAAAAAAGCAGCCTTGTAGCAAGGTTCCAACATTCTTTTCAGTTATTTAATTCACCGTCCCGGGAGGTTAAACTGCATTAT
>JAPOIA010000072.1:0-8308 GCA_029979185.1 Alphaproteobacteria bacterium
TTCCGCGAGACCTCGGACAATCCCGAAGAGCGCCGCCGCTCCAATACCGCCAGCCATCACTGGCGCTGGGAAATGCTCTCGACATTCCCGAAGACCACCATCGCCATGGTCAACGGTTACTGCTTCGGCGGCGCGTTTACCCAGCTCTGCGCTTGCGATTTCGCCATCGCTGCCGAGGACGCCACCTTCGGCCTGTCGGAAGTCAACTGGGGCATCCTGCCGGGCGGAATTGTCAGCTGGAACCTTACCGACATGATGCTGCCGCGCCACGCCATGTACTACGCGGCAACCGGCGAGCCCTTCGACGGCAAGCGAGCTGTGGAACTGGGGCTCGTCAACTTCGCGATTCCCAAAGACAAGTTGCGCGAAGAGACGATGAAGCTGGCGGAAAAGCTCTTGAAGCTGAACCCGTCCGTGGTGCGCTTCACCAAGGAAGCGGTGCGCGCCGTGCGCCACATGTCGCCGGAAACGGCGCGCGATTATCTTGGCGCCAAGCAGGCTGCTCTTGCCAAGGCTGACAAGGAAATCAACGACAAGGTCGGCATGAAGAAGTTTCTCGACGACAAGTCCTACCGCCCCGGCCTTGGGCCTTACAGCCGCGACAGCGACTGATCGCGGCAGCAACAGGAAGAACAGGGGAGGACTGCTTGAGCGGATACGGGGATATCGGCGCATTGTTTGCGCCGCGCAACGTCGTGCTGGTCGGCGCATCCGATCGCAACTGGTCGCCGCGGGTTTACGGCAATCTCCAGCGCTTCGGCTACGGCGGAAAGATAATGCTGGTCAACCCCAACCGCGACGAACTTTGGGGCCAGCGCTGCTACCCCTCACTCGCCGAACTTCCGGAAAGACCCGATCATCTTGCCCTGTTCGTTCCCGCCGATGGCTCGATGGATATTCTGGAAGGAGGGATAGCTCATGGCGTGCGCAGCGCCAGCCTGTTCGCCGCCGGATTTGGTGAAGGGGGCGGAGAAAAGGGCAAAGCCCGCGCTTCCCGGTTGCGAGGCATTCTGCAAAGGGGAAACATTGCAGCCATCGGCCCCAATTGCATGGGGCTTGCTGTCGGGGCGTCGAATTTTTCAACCGTTCCTGATGAACAGCATGCAAAGTTGCAACCCGGTCCCGTCGCGGCAATGACGCAAAGCGGCATGCTGGTGCAGACAGTCGGGCGCGGCCTGATGGATGCAGGTCTCCAGCTGTCTCACCTTCTGTCCTGTGGAAACCAGACGGGGCTGAGTATCGCCGACTTTATCGATTACCTCGCAGATGATCCCCTGTTACGCGTAATAGTCTGTTACATTGAGACCGTGCCCGATGCGCAGAAGTTTCTATCGGCTGCTCGCAAGGCGCGCGACAACGGCAAGACGGTCGTCGCGGTAAAGATCGGCGGTTCGGAAGAAGTCCGCAAGGCCGCTCTTGCCCATACCGGTTCCCTCGCAGGCTCACTCGAAGCTTTTGATGCCTATGCGCGCGAAGCCGGTATCGTGCGCGTCGACAGTCTGGAAGATGTGATCGAGGCGGCGAAGTTCCTGTCCCGGATGCCGCGGCCGAAGGGCAAACGCATTGCGGTAATGACCAATTCCGGTGCGTTGAAATCGCTGATGACCCAGGCTGCAGAAGCCTGCGGCGTTCCCTTGCCGAAGCTGCTGCCAGCAACAGGCGAGGCGCTTCTGGCTGCGATGCCCGATGCGGAACCTTCTAACCCTTACGATTGCAAGCGCACAATCCCCAGCGATACCTACATGGCCTGCATAAAGGCCATGCACGCGGATGCGGGTGCCGATGTTACGCTATCGGTTGAAGAATTGCCGCGCGCTGCCGGCATCGACCGCAAGGTTGCAAATTTGCGTGCCATGGAGGAATGGTTGGCTGGCGGCGCTGCAAAGGAAAAGCCATTCGCCTATCTGTCTGCGGTGTCGCTGCACGACACTCCCTACATGGAAGAGTTGCGCGCCAGCCTGACGCAGGCGCCGTGGATGCACGATATCTTCAAGACGTTCCGGACAATCTCGCGGCTCGGAGTGCGACCGCTGGCGCCGACAGGCGGCGAAACGATCACCACCGATCCACAGCGACTGACGCTCGTAAAGAAGTGGCGCGACTACGCAAAGAACCTCACCGGCGAGACTGCGCTGGATGAAGTTGCATCTAAAGAGATTATCGCGGCCTATGGCATCGCATTGCCCAGAGAGGAGGCGGTTAGTGGCGCAGACGATGCGGTCGCTGCCACGGAGGCGATCGGCTATCCGGTCGTATTGAAGGCGGTGACGCCCGATATCACGCACAAGAGCGATGCGGGGCTTGTCATCACCAGCCTGCGCGATGGCGACGCGGTGCGTGCCGCTGCTGTCACGATTGCTGAACGCTGCAAACAGGCAGGCGGCCGGCTCGAGGGCATCCTGGTTGCGCAGCATGTATCAGGCGGCACGGAAATGGTGCTTGGTATTCAACGCGACCCGGAAATGGGACCTGTTCTGATGGCCGGCCTCGGTGGCGTCTGGCTGGAGCTGTTCAAGGATGTCGCATTTGCTGCTCCCGGCGTGGATGCCAAGGGCGCACGAAGCGCTATAGCTGAGACCCGCGCCTGGCAACTGCTTCAGGGCTATCGCGGCAGCAAGCCGGCAGATGTGGATGCGCTCGCGGCCACCATGGCGGCGCTCGGACAACTGGCTATCGATTTCGGCGATTGCCTGGAGTCCGTGGATATTAATCCGGTTCTTGTGCGTGATGCGAGGCAGGGCGCTGTCGCGCTGGACGCACTGGTTATTCTGCGGCCCCCGGGCCGCCAAGCAGACTGAAGGGGATGAATAATTTCTGCTGATCGCCGGTTCGATCTGTGCCATCATTTTTGCGAAAGACCCGCGCCAATGACGGGTAAGGAAATGAAGACCGGGAGGCGACAATGGATTTCGAACGCGCGCGAGAACAGGTCGCTTCGTTGACGCATCCGCAGAACGTCGTTCTGGTGGGAGCCAGCGACCGGCCGGGCAGCTGGGCAGCGCGCGTCTGGCGCAACCTCAATCGCTACAACTTTCCCGGAACGATCCAGCTGTACAATCCCGGTCGCGACGAGGTCTTCGGCCAGACATGTTATCGCGATTTCGCATCCATGCCGGAAAGGCCGGATCATCTGATCGTGCTGGTGCCGGCCAAACATGTCCCTGGCGTACTGCGCGAAGGGGTGGCGGCAGGCGCTCGTAGCGCAACGGTTTTTTCGTCCGGTTTCGGCGAGGCTTACGACAAGCAGGCCGAGGCGCTTGGTGCGGAATTGCGCCGGACGATCGAGGAGACGGGGCTTGGTGTTTCCGGTCCCAACTGCATGGGTAACATTTGCGGACCTTCGAGTTTCGTCACCCTCACGGAGGACCGCCCGCTCAATCCGGGAGCGGGGCCTGTGGCGCTTGTCGGTCAGTCCGGCGGAGTGATGATCTTCGTCAACCAGGGCCTTGGCGAACGCGGCATCAAGGCAGGCTATCTCATTACCAGCGGCAATGAGGCAGGTCTCAGCGCTGCCGATTACATCGCCTATTTTTCTACACAGCCGGAAATCAAGGTCATCATCACCTATGTCGAAGCACTGAAAAATGTCGAGCGGTTTGCTGCCGCCTGTCGCGATGCGCGCGCGCGGGGGAAACACATCGTTGCCATCAAGCTCGGCGCCTCGGAAGCCGGGCGCGGCGCTGCCATGGCGCACACCGGCTCGCTTGCCGGCTCGCTGGAAGCGTTCGATGCCTTGGCCGCGGATCTCGGCATCGTGAGGGCGGAAACCCTGGACGATGCGGTGGAACTGACGGAGCTGCTGGTTCACACCGGTGCCGTACCCGGCAGAAGGATGGGCGCCATTACCTTGTCTGGCGCCTATCGCGGCCTTTTACTCGATGCAGCCGAAACGCATGGGCTTCAATTTCCCGATCTACAGCAGACGACGCTCGACCGGCTGAATGAAATACTCGGCGTCGGCTCGTTGGTGTCAAATCCGATTGACGGCGGTTTCGGCGTGCTCACCAGCGCGGAAAACTATATCAATTCGATTGAGGCGCTCGAGTCAGATCCGAATATCGAAATGCTGCTGCTGCAAGAGGCTTTGCCACGCGAACCCGGTTCGGAGCGGGCGGAAAAGTATATCGCCATGGTCGAGGACTACATCGTTAATCGCGCCAAGAAGCCGATTTCCTTCATCACTCCGGTTACCCATAGCCAGACGGACTACAGCCGCAACCTGCGCGCGGTCGCGCCGCATGTTTCCTTTCTGCAGGAAGCCAATCGCGCGCTGCGGGTAATCGGTGCAGCGGCAAACAGCACGCGCATGGCTTCGCTGGCCAGCGGCGTGCGCGCAAGGATGGACGCGACAGCCGATCAACAGCAGCACGTATCAGCTCTCGCGGCAGTCCGGACAAGCAGTCCGCATGCTCTCAATGAGTACGCATCCAAGGCCCATCTTGCCGCATGGAATATCGCGTTTGCGCCGGAAGTCTTGGCGGCAACGCCGGTGGAAGCGGCAGCTGCGGCTATCGACATCGGATATCCGGTCGTTCTGAAGGCCGTATCGCAAACGCTGATGCATAAATCTGATGCGGGCGCCGTTATACTCAACATCGAGAATGAAGATGAACTTCGCGCCGCATGGTCGAAAATCGAAGCGAATGTCGCAGCCTACAACCGCCAGCACAGCGCGGCTCATGTTGTGGAAGGCATGATAGTTGCAAAGCAGGTTTCAGGCGGACTGGAAATGGTGCTGGGCCTGCATCGCGATCCGGAGGTTGGCCTCGTACTGATGGCAGGGGCAGGCGGCGTCTGGCTCGAGCTGTACAAGGACGTTGCCTTCGCCATGCCGCCGGTGTCCGCGGACAAGGCGCGCGATCTAATCGCACGCACGCGGATCGCCACGCTGCTGAGCGGGTATCGGGGCGGCCCTGCATATGATGTCGATGCGCTTGTTGAGGCGATCGTTGCGCTTGGCGCCTTTGCTGCAGACGCAGGCGAGCATATCGAATCTGTCGACATCAACCCGTTCGTCGTGATGCCCGGCGGACAGGGCGCAAAGGGTCAGGGCGCGTGCGCGCTCGATGCCCTGGTTATTCTGCGCCCGCTCCAGTAAAGATCATAAATAGTGAAAGTTGAAAGATGACGCTGATTATAAACAATGATGACGTCGCAAAAGTTCTGACCATGGAGGAAACCATCGCTGCGCTGGAGCAATCCTACAGCGATCTCGTGTCCGGCGAAGCGATTTGCCGCCCACGCATCGACGTGCGCATTCCAACCAGCGATCCGGCGAAAAACTATCAGTTCGGTTCCATGGAAGGCGGCTCGACGCGCGGCTATTTCGCGGTGCGGATGAAGTCCGATATCGTTTATGAAACGCAATACAACGGAGTCACCACGCAGGAAAAATACTGCCGTGAACCGGGAACCTTCTGCGGTCTGATTTTCCTCACCTCGGTGGATAATGGCGAGCCGCTTGCCTTTATCAACGACGGCCATCTGCAGCACATGCGCGTTGGAGCGGACGGTGGAATCGGCGTGAAATACATGGCCCGCAAGGATGCGACGGTCGTCGGAATGCTCGGATCAGGCGGCATGTCGCGCACCCACATGCAGGCTTTCAACGCGGTACGAACCCTGAAGAAACTCCAGGTGTTCAGCCCGACCCGCGCCAATAGCGAGGCGTTCGCCGCGGAAGTGCGAGCGCGCTACAATATCGAGGTGGAAGTATGCAGCGCGCCGGAGCAAGTGTACCGCGGCGCAGATATCGTTGCTGCGCTGACGGATTCCGCCGTTCCGGTGATGGACGGCGCTTGTCTGGAAAAAGGCCAGCATATCGTCAACATCGGTGGAAGCGGCATTCCCGATCAGGCATCTCTGGATCGCGTCGATGTGTACCTGCGATTCGGCTCGACGCCAGCACCCGTCGGACATCCCGATTTTCCGGTCCACGATGAATTTATCGGCTGGGAAGCGCGGCCGGGGACGCGCAAATTTGGCGATGGCCGTTCGTCCAAGCGTGGACATGGCATTACGCTGCCTGATCGCATGGTGACATTTGCCGAAATTCTCCAGGGAACGAAGCCGGGACGCACTTCGGACGACCAGATAACCTATTCGGAGCGGGGAAATCTGCAGGGTGCGCAGTTTTTTGCAGTCGCCGGGCGGACTTATGAACTGGCCAAAGCAGCAGGCTTGGGCCGCGATATCCCGACCGACTGGTTCCTGCAGGATATTCGCAATTGATCGAAGTCACTTCTAACTAGCGGAATAAAAAACCGCTTTAGCTATCTGGCGGAAGCCTTGCTATTGATCGCTTCGGTACGACACTATTGGTTGGTTTTGCAAGCGATCGCCACGCTGGCGCAGTCTGATTTTGACCACATTGGCGTCTCACATAGTATTCGGGCCGCGTGACCTTTGCAGGTCTACGCGGCCCGGCGGGGAAACCAGCGAAACGGGGGGACGGGGATGTCTCGCTAGTAGTTGGAGCTTACGCGAGAGGATTTAATCGAGTGCGGATTCTATTGCGTTGGCCGGGTTAAGAAGCGTTAGGAATACCGGCGAACTAATCCGCGCAAGGGAAGAACGTTAACTGCTGTAAATTGGAAAGTGTCTATTTATAGTTAATTATATCTTAATGCTCCCGTGAGAGCATCCTCGTCGCCGGAAGCGGCACAGGCCGGAAGCATAACCGTTTCGGATAAAGAACATGCAGAAGAAGACATTGGGTGCATCTACGGATCAGGGCGAGGCCCACACTGGGAATGCCGCGGACAAGGCGGGAGCGGAAAAATGGCCGCCGCATCTCCTGCAGGCAACCGGTTTCCGGCCCAATCAGCGACCGGAAGACATCAGCCACAAGTCTGGTGGAATGGTCCGGTTCGTGCGGAATTTTGCGCTCGTCGCGGTAGCCGCCGGCATTGGCTGGGGCGTTCACACCTACTGGCGCGGTGTGCCCTCAGGCATGCAGACAGCGATGTCCGCGCAAAACAGGGAGTTGCAAAAGCTTGCCCGCGAGGAAAAGAACACGCTCACACGCGTCCTCAGCGATTTGCGGATATTGCAGTCTGCCTTCGCCAATCTGCAGGGCCAGGTATCCAATTTACCCGCCAGATCCGATTTGGACCGGGTGAAGGCGACGGTTGCATCCTTGCAGAAAGCGCTGAAGGCGACCGGGAAGACTGTCGCTTTTGCGCGGAACGAACAATCGGGGGCTATTGCCGCCCTTGCCGCCCGGATCGAAGCGATCGAAAAATCAGCGAAAAGTACCGGGGAAGCCTTGGCTGTGCGGATTGAGAAGCTTGAAAAAGCTGCCTCGGAAAAGCAGGTGGCCGCCGTTTCAACGGTGCCTGAGGCCGCGGCCAACACGAGCAAGGTTGCCCGTACCGCAAGTGCCAGCGCACGCGTTAGCGCAAAACCGCCGCGCAAGCAGGGGTTCGGCTATGTTGTGCGCGATGTTCATCGTGGCATAGCGATCGTTGAAGACCGCAACGGGGACTTCCTGGAAGTCTATCCGGGTGTAACCGTTCCTGGCGCTGGGCGGGTGCGCACCATACGCCGCCGCGGCGGTCAGTGGGAGGTCGTCACCTCTCGCGGCACGATCGATTCCACGCCTTACTAGGCGCACCTGCAAGGCCGGCATTTGATCGGGTAGCAATTTACCGCCGTTTGCCGGTTGCGTGATGGGTTCCCAGAACGCGTGCGCGGCGGGCCGGTTGCCGGCGCAACTGCTGACAGGGCGTCCGCACTCGCATTATCAGCATTTGCAATTGTTGCCGCAAAAGAGGCATTTTAGCGGAACTGATTCCCCAGGGACTTCCATACATGACATCACAGTCCGCCCGTACCTGCCTTGCGATTGTTCTGGCTGCCGGTGAGGGCAAACGCATGCTATCGGCTCTTCCGAAAGTGCTGCACCGGGTTGCCGGGCTGTCGATGGTGGGGCACGTCATGGCCAGCGTACGCGCCGCAGGTGCCGACGCGATAGCGGTGGTCGTCGGTCCCGGCCGGGACGACGTCGCGCAGGAAGCCCGTTCCATCGTTCCCGGCGCAGAAATCTATACCCAGACCGAACGTCTGGGGACGGCTCATGCCGTGCTCGCGGCGGAAGCTTCGATTGCGCGAGGATATGACGATATTCTCGTTGTCTTCGCCGACACGCCTTTGGTCCAGCCGGAAACCTTCGCATTGATGCGGCAGGCGCTAGCGGAGGGGGCCAGTGTCGCTGCGCTCGGTTTCGAGGCGGCAAGTCCGCATGGTTACGGTCGCCTGCTGTCCGAAGGTGGCGAGCTGGTCGCTATTCGCGAGGACAAGGACGCTA
>JAPOIA010000072.1:8318-11120 GCA_029979185.1 Alphaproteobacteria bacterium
GATGAAGAACGCAAGGTTACGCTCTGCAACGCCGGGCTGATGGCGCTTGGAGGCGCTCAGGCGCTGGCGGTTCTGAAAGCGATTGGAAACGACAACGCCCAGAAGGAGTATTATCTGACGGACGCTGTGGCCGGTGCGCGCGCCATGGGCGGCAAGGCCGTCACTGTGACCGCCAGCGAAAGCGAGGTTCTGGGGGTCAACGATCGGGTGCAGCTTGCCGCAGCGGAGGCTGTATTGCAGGGGCGTCTGCGTGAAAGCGCCATGCGGGGAGGAGCAACCCTGTTGGCGCCTGATACGGTCTATTTTTCCCATGATACGGTCCTGGGACGCGACGTACTGATCGAGCCGAATGTCTTTTTCGGCCCCGGCGTCACCATCGCCGACAACGTTGTTATCAAGGCCTCGTCGCATCTGGAGAATGCAAGCGTCAGCGAAGGGGCCAGCGTCGGCCCCTTTGCGCGGCTACGACCGGGAGCAGCGCTGGAGAAAAATGCCAAGGTCGGCAATTTCGTGGAAATCAAGGCTGCAAGGATCGGCGCAGGGGCTGCCGTCAGCCATCTCACCTATATCGGCGATGCCGAAGTTGGCGAAAAGGCCAATATCGGCGCAGGCACCATCACTTGCAACTATGACGGCTTCCGGAAGTACCGCACGGAAATCGGTGCGGGAGCGTTCATCGGCTCTAATTCTTCGCTGGTCGCGCCGGTCAGGATCGGCGCCGGAGCCATCGTTGCTGCGGGATCGGTCGTCACGCGAGAGGTCGCTGCCGATGCCCTCGCTGTTGCCCGGGGAAGGCAGGACGAGAAGCCGCAATGGGCCTCCCGCTTCCGCGGCAAAATGGAAAAATTCCGCAAGAAATAACGTCCCGGGCAAGCGTCCGCTGAAATGTCAGTCGTATCCCTCATTGGGAATGTTCAGGACATGCCCACAATGCTTGCAATGGACGGCATCGGGGTCGTGCCGGCTTAAACCACATTCCGGACAGGGGTAATTGACCTTCTGCGGCCGGAAGATGGTCTGGATCAGCCGCAGGAACAGGGCGACCCCGAGGATCATGATGACGACCGCCAGCATGCGTCCGGCCGTATCGGTCATGGTGATGTCGCCGAACCCGGTTGTCGTGAGGGTTGTGACCGTGAAGTAAAGGGCGTCGAAATAGTTGTTGATATGGGGATTGATGCGTCCCTCGACGACGTAGACGATGGCCGTGACGACGAAGATGAAAACCAGCAGGTTGATCGAAGAATGGATAATCTCTTCGTTGCGTTTGAAGAACGGGGATACGTCACGCAGTTCCCGTAACACCCGGTACGAGCGCAGCAGTCTCAACATGCGCACCACGCGCAGGAACGCCAGATTGTCGACGAACACCGGGGCGACCAGGGAAATGATCACCAGGATGTCGGCGATAGAGGAAAATTGCGTAAGGTAGCGCCACGGACGGTCGGCGATCCATACCCGGGCGCCAAGTTCCAGGGCGATCAGAAAGGCAATCGGAAAATCGATCCAGTGCCATGCCGCCTGGGCGTCCGACATCGATGAGACGACGAAAAACACAATGGTCGCCAGGTCAAACGCCAGCAGGCTCAGCCGGAAAGTGCGCGGCCCCTTGCCAGTCCCAAAATAGAGCCTGCGAATCTTGCGGCGAAGGCCTTCGGTCAATTCGTGGTCGGCGGCGTCAGACATGCTGGTCCTTGCGGTTCAGGGGGCATTCCGGTGTTTCAAAGTTGCGAAACATGGCAGCTCGGGGCCGATAGGCCAGAGGCGGGACAAGTCGATTCTATTCGTACCTGGATGCAATTTTCCATGTCTCGGACTTTGCCACAATAGCGACTTGCGCTACGAGGAGCCGGCTGCACCGACACGCTGCGGCGCGGTTCTTGCTTTGTGACCGGAATCCCGCGTGAATCGGGTGCGCTTGGGCAGCTTGAATATTCTTCAGGTGTTCGCCAGCCGGCAGGGCGCTGCGTTTTGGGACACATGGGTAACAATTGAAAACGTTTTTGACTTGCCGCCGTCGCCTCCGGCTGAGCAATGTGAAGATGAATAGAATCGCTGTGCACGGCGCCGCCGCGCCGTGGTAGCTGATTTGGGATCGGTCTGACAGGATTGACGTGAATGTGCGGAATCGTTGGAATTCTTGGAAACGAGCCGGTAGCAGGCAAGCTTGTCGACGCGCTTCGCCGCCTGGAATATCGGGGTTACGATTCCGCTGGCATTGCAACGATCGAAGGCGATCATATCGACCGCCGCCGCGCTGAAGGCAAGTTGCGCAACCTCGACGCCCGGCTCGTGCAGTCGCCGCTGGAGGGGCATTCCGGCATTGGACACACGCGCTGGGCAACCCATGGCCGGCCGACGGAAAACAACGCCCATCCCCACGCTACCGACAAGGTGGCCGTGGTTCACAATGGCATCATCGAAAACTTCCGCTCACTGCGCGACGAGTTGACCGCCAGGGGGCATCGGTTCCTGACCGAGACGGATACCGAAGTGATAGCGCATCTCGTGACGGATGAACTGAACGGAGGAAAGGACCCGGTTGCGGCCGTTGCCGCCGCCCTGCCGCAGTTGCATGGCGCCTTTGCTCTGGCGCTGATCTTCAATGGCGACAGCGACCTGATCATCTGGGCCATTGCCGCCGATAAAACCGACGCGCGGCTCGATCTCGCGGCGCTGGCGGGTATCCGCAAGCTCTATGCCTCCCGTCCGCATAGGCGCGAGCCGCCGATCATAGTGGCGCTGACCTTTATCGAGCGTGTTGCCAAGCACGCCCCCGGCCGCCGAGGCGATATCGATGCC
>JAPOIA010000073.1 GCA_029979185.1 Alphaproteobacteria bacterium
GGCACCTACGGGCTGATCGGCGACCGCTGCCTGCACCGGCTGGTCGAGATGCAATACGGCTTTCCGGACGAATGCGGCCTGCGTTGCCCCTATCACGGCTGGCTCTATGACGAGACCGGCGAATGCATCGAGCGGCCGATGGAAGCTACGCCGAAGGGCAAGATCGGCCGTAAGCTGAAAGGCTATCCGGTCAAGGAACTCGGCGGCATGCTGTTCACCTATATGGGGCCGCTGCCGGCGCCAGAACTGCCGCCGTGGGATCTTTACGTCTGGCCGAACGCGATCCGCCAGGTCGCGTTCAATGTGCTCGACTGCAACTGGCTGCAATGCCAGGAGAACACCGGAGATCCGCTGCACAGCGTCTATACGCATGGCTATTACTTCCAATATGTCCTCGAACAGGAAGGCAATTTCGAGAAGCGCGCCGCCTGGGAACAGCATACGCTCAAGAACCGCATCAAATGGGGCGTCGGCATCAAGGAAGTCTGGGTCAATGAGACGAAATACGGTTTCGAAAAGGGCGTCGACTACTCAAAGGACCTGGGCGCCGATGCCGACTATCGCCGCCGCCATTCCACCGTGATCTTTCCGTTCTACACATCGACGGGCGGGCCGGGCATGCCGCGCGCCGACTATCAGGCGCGTGTGCCGATCGACGATACCCATACGCTACACATCAGCTATCAATGCTATGCAGCACCACCAGCGGTGAAAGCGCCAAAGCAGGATGTCGTGCCCTACTACGAGCCGCCGATTTATGACGAGAACGGCAAACCCATTCTCGACTTCGTGCTGGCGCAGGACGCAATCGTCTGGTGGGCGCAAGGCGAACGCACCGACCGCAGCCAGGAATTGCTGGGCCGCACGGACATTCCTATCGTCCTGCTGCGCAAGCAACTGGCGCGCGAAATCGACAAGGTCGAGCGTGGCGAAGACCCGATGAACGTGTTCCGGGAAAACCCCGGCGACATATTGTTCGGGGCCGGGCAGCCGCCGGAAGGCTGGTCTCCGGAAAAGCCGGGCGAGGTCGTGCGCAAGGCCGGCAGCCAGGCCTTCCGCCGCGCCTATCACAAGGGCTTTGCCATAGACGATGTCGACCGTTACGGACCGATCGTCGAAGACGTGAAGGACCTGCACCGGCGCATCGAGGAATACGAGATCGCACAGGCGGCAAAGGAGCCGGCGGAGTAGATTCTTTGAGATGATCCCGGAAACGCGCCAACGCTATCCGGGATCTTTTTGCTTCCGGGCGCGATTCCGGCTCTCTGCTTCGCTCCGGCCAGGATGACAGCCTTTAGTTTGACCGCTCGTTTTCGGTCCATATTTGGATGAGGCGCGACTGTTCGCTGTCACTCAGGCCGGGCAATTTCGCCGCCGCCACAATCTCCTCCAATTGTTCCATCGTTGTAATCCCGGCGAGCGCCGTCGTCGCGCCGGGGTGATCGAGAATGAAGCGATAGGCGGCCTGCGCCAGCGAACAGCCGCGCGCATCGGCGAGGAACCGGAACTGCGCAGCACGCGCGACGTTTTTCCGGGCGCTTTCGGACGCCGGGTCGGTTGCGCGGGCCAGTGGATGGCGAGCCCTGCCGGCAACGGCGTCATCTGTCAGGAAGCCACCGGCCAGCGGCGCATAGACCGCCGCGCCCGCTCCGTGGCTATGAGCATCGGTAATGACATCGCCGAAATCCCGGCCCCAGTCGAAGCCGTCCGGCTTTGGCATGCCCGCCGTCGGGTTCAGCAGCGTGTACGGCACGTTGATGATGTGGAAGAGGCCGGTGTCCAGCATCTGCCGAACCTCTGCACCGTCGTTGCCGCGGCAGATGAATCCGGCCAGGCGAATTTTTCCGGCACGCTTCAGACGCTCTATCCCTTCAATCGCTCCGCTCACGCCCAGAAACTGGCCGATATGCAATTGCGTATAGACCTTGCCTTCAATCTTCGGATCGATAGCGGACGGACCGTTGTGAATCTGGAAAACGTCGAGATGATCGACGCCAAGACGTTTCAGGCTTGCCTCGCAGGAGGCAACCACATGGCCGGCGATATCGCCGAAGTCGCGCTGGCGGATTTCCACTTTGGAGTTGAGGAGCGGCCGCTTGCCAAGCGTCTTGAGAACCCTCCCGAGATTTGTCTCGGCCAGTCCGTCACCGTAGTCCGGGGCATTGTCGAAATAGTTGATCCCGAGGTCCAGCGCGCGGGCGACTATACGCTCCTGTTCCCTCGCTTCGCCGCGCAGCATCAGGCCGGCATTGCCGCCACAACCGAAAGCGATTTCGGAAAGTGAGATGCCGGTTGTTCCAATAGGACGGGTTTGCATGGCATTGTACTCCGCTATGCGCCCTCGACCTCTAATACGCAGGCTTCGGCTGCTACCCGGGACGAGGGCTGGTTATAATTGCCGCGCCCCCATATCAACGTTTCAAAAATTCCAGCACCTTTGCGGACGATGCTTCCGTCGTCTGGCCGTCCACCGGCATGTCCCAGTAGTCGGAGTTAGGCAGGCATTCCTGCAGATAACGCGCAGCCGATGTTGCGTGGAAGGCGTCGTTGCCGGGAACGATAAGCGCCGGTATTTTCAGCCGCATCATGTCTTCAGGCTCGGCGCCGGGCGCGGTGTCGCGGTCGAACATGGTGCGCGCCATGCCTTGCACGACAAGCTTGTAGTCTTCAACGTCCATCGCCGCATAGCTTTTCGCAAACTCCGGGTCGGACTTGATGACAGACGCCCAAGGCCCGCCGCGCGGATCGGCATTGAACGGTTTGCCGCTTTCTCTCACCAGATCGACGACGCCCTGTATCCCCTCGGCCTGCACAAAAGCGAGGTGCTGCGCCATGCGCATATGGCTCGACATGCGGTACTTCGGGCCGCCGACCGGCCACCACAGGACCATGCTTTTCACCCGCTCCGGATGCATGACGGCGAAGGCTGCGACCGGCGAACAGCCCATGCAGCCGCCCATCAGAGGGGCCTTCTCTATCTTGAGATGATCGAGCAGCGCCACGGCCTGACGAACGAAATGGGCGAAAGTCACGCGCTCGACGCGCCCACCGGACTGGCCGCATTCGCGCCGGTCGAAGGCAATGCAGGTGAAATGCTGCGACAGCCAGTCGAGCGGCTGTATCTTCTTGTAGATGCCGAGCGCCGACCATTGCTCCAGCGTCGCGTTGAAGCCACCCGGCGAAAACAGCAGCAACGGCGGACCAGAGCCGGTTATCTCGTAGCGGGTGTTGATTCCGTCGCAATTGGCGAAGGGCATAACTTCACCCCTTGATCTGCTTGCCGGCACGGCAATCGGCAGCCAGCGCCTTGAAGGCGTCGATGGTGCCCTGCGCGGTGTTGAAATAGGTGTCGGTCTTGGAGCCGATCCATTTCTCGCCATAACCGAGAACGGTCTGGACCAACCGCACCCGGCCATCGAGCCAGGGGCCGCCGCCGAAGCCACCGATGCAGGGTATCTTCACGGCCTTGCACACCGCCTCGCCGGCCACCGGGCCGGAGTTGGTGAAGTCCAGCGCGACGGCGCCCGCTTCTTCCAGCATCAGCGCTTCCTCGACCAGCTTCTCGGACGCTTCGCTCATGGCGACCGCCGCAGCCGAATTCTGCGCCGAGTAGGGAATACCGTATTTCAAAGCGGTTTGCGGCGTGAGGCCGAACTGGGCGAAGACCGGAATACCGGCCTGGCTCATTTCGCGCACAACATCGGGGTGGTTGGCCGCGGCATCGACCTTGATCATGTCCGCGCCGCCTTCCTTGACGATCCGTACCGCCGCCTTCATGGCGCTGGAAAGCCCCTCCTGCACCGGGCCGTAAGGCATGTCGCAGGAAACCACCATGCGGCTGGTGCCGCGGCGAACCGCCTTGCAGCAGACGAGGATTTCCTCAAGCGTTACCTGCAGCGGGTTTTCGTGCCCCCACAGATTGGCCCCGACGCTATCGCCGATGGATACAAAATCGAGGCCTGCCAGATCGGCAAATCGGGTCGTCGGATAATCCCAGGCCACGACGCCAATGGACTTCTGGCCATCTCGCTTCATCTGCTGCAAGGCGGGAATGGTGATCTGCGGGTAATCTGACATCTGCGTCTCTTTCCGGGCGTTTCTTCCAGTTGCTGCACATACCCAAAACGGGCGCAATTTGCACCCCTGCGGGCTTTGCCTGTTCATGCACCGCCATGCCGCCGCACGTCAACGGCTGTAGCTCGCATCAGTCCGTTTCCAGCCCTTGCAATTCACCCAAGCCGCGGGCATAGGGATCGGCACACGGGAGAAACACATGACCGACAGAATGCGCATTGCCCTGCAGCCTACCGACGATGAAATCAGCCAGAAGAAACTAAGCTCCAACGCCAATTCCGCCGCCGAACTGCTGCCGAAGGGCGGCGCGCTGCTGGATGTCGGCTGTGGCGAGGGCAAGTTCACCCGCGCCATGACCGTGATGTATGACAAGGTCACCGGCATCGACGTCAAGCAGAACTCGATCGAGAAGGCAAAGGCCGCCAATGCCGCCGAGGGCAAGAGCGTCGATTTCCAGGTCGCCGATGCCGAAGCCATGCCCTTCGCCGAGGCAAGCTTCGATACGGTCGTGATCTCCAACTCGCTGCACCACATTCCCGATCCGCACAAGGGTCTGGCGGAAGCGGCCCGGGTGCTGAAGCCCGGCGGACATCTGTATGTGATGGAACCGGTCGCCTCCGGGCACTATCACGAGGCAACCAAGGTCGTGAACGACGAGACCGAGGTACGGCGGGAAGCCTACACGGCCTTGCTGGAGCTACTGGATAACGGCTTCAGCGAAGAAACGGAAATGATGTACCGCACGCGGCGGTTGTTCGACTCGTTCGAGGAGTTTCGCGAACTGCAGTTCGACCGGGACGAGAAGCGGCGGGCCAAGTTCGACGCCGATCCCGAAGGTGTCCGCAACCGGTTCATGTCCCATGCGGACAACAAGGACGAAGGCAAGCTCGGCTTCGACCAGGTTTTCCGGGTCAACATGCTCCGCAAAGATGCATAGCTGCTATGCGAAGGCTGTTTGCCAGGGCAATTGCGTTGCCTTGGCAAGCGGCGGCGTTTAATTCCGCACCATGACCGAAGCAACCGCACCCCAAGCCGCAGCCGCCCCGGCCGCAACCGCCTCGACGCGGTTACAGATCCCGTGGCTGGTAAAGCGTAACCTTGCGCTGTTCGCCCTGTCGCAGACATTTACCGGCGCAGGCATGCAGTTCGCCTATGGGTTCGGCCCATTGATGGTGCAGGTTCTCACCGGCTCGGATGGGCTGGCTGGCCTGTCGGTTGCCCTCATTGCCGCGAGCCGCTTTCTGGTTGCCTATCCGGTGGGCAAGATTACCGATACCTATGGCCGCAAGCCTGGCATCCTGCTCGGTCTCGCGCTGGCCCTGTGCGGGGCGCTGGTGCTCGGCTCCTCCATGCTGGCGCATAGTTCGGCGGTGTTCGTCGTCGGCTTGCTGGTCTTCGGCATGGGCATGAATGCGGCGCAGCAGATGCGCGTGGCCGCTACCGACATGTTCCCGGCGCGTTTCCGCGCGCGGGCGCTCGGCTATCTGGCGCTGGGATCGCTCGTTGGCCTGTTGGTCAGTCCGACCGTAATCAACTTCTCCGAATCCTACGCCAGGAAGACGGGCTATGAGCCGCTTGCCTTGCCCTGGTTCTTTCTGCCGTTCCTGATCGTGCCGGGGATGATCCTGGTGACTTTCGTGCGCCCTGATCCGAAGGAAATCGGGCGCAACCTGGCGCAATATTATCCCAATTTCGTTTCGCCAGCGGCGCAGAAGCGCGAAACGGAAGTGTCGGATTTTCATCCCTTCGAACTGTTCCGGCGGATGCCGATCCTGCAGGGCATCGTCGCCAACTGCTCTGGTCAGGCAAATATGTCGATCGTGATGGTTCTGACATCGCTGATCCTCAGCCATCACGGCTATTCCCTGTCCGCCATCGCTGTCAGCCACGTCTTCCATTCGGCCGGCATGTTTGCCTTTACCGTGCCGCTCGGGATGCTGGCTGACCGCTTCGGACGACCAGTCGTGATGTATACCGGCGTTGCCGTGGCGCTGGCAGGCGCTGCACTCGTCACATTCACCGGCGGATCCTACCTGCTGGTCACCCTCGGCACCTTTCTTGTCGGGCTCGGATGGGCTGGTGGCAATGTCGCCTCGACAGCCCTGATCGCCGACCAGACCCGGACCGTAGAACGCGGGCGCGCCATCGGCGTCAACGATTCCGCTGCCGCCTTTGCCAGCGTCACCGCTGCATTGGTGACCGGACCGCTGATCGCGCTCTGGGGCCTCAAGGCCGCTGGCGGCGCGGCCGTGGTCATGGCCGTCATTCCCTTCCTGCTGCTGGCCTATGCAAAAACCCGGTCCGAAAGATACTAGCTGTTGATGCAACGGGCCGGCAATCCGACAGCAAACAGCTAGTTCCTGGGCGATTTTCCTGCCGCCGCGCTTGCCGGAAACGCCAAGCGCTGCTAATAGTCCGCCGCCGGCTGGGATTATCCCGTCCGGCGAAAAGTCCATGCCTGCAATATCTGGCCCCGCGCCGGCCCCGTTCGGGAGGCTTTCACGGAAAGCCGCTGGATTGCGCAGGTTCCCTTGAACTCTAGCAACTACCGGCGCAAAGCCCGATCCAGCCTTTTGAATATACACAGTCTGCTGGCCGGGCCTTTCAGGAGACCCCATGTCCGATACTTCCATGAGCCTCAACCCGTCGGTTGAGGATTTTGCCGCGCTTTTGGATGAAAGCTTCAACGACAACGACATGCTTGAAGGCAGTGTTGTCAAAGGCACGGTAGTTGCTATTGAAAAAGACGTCGCGGTCATCGACGTCGGTCTGAAGACCGAAGGCCGTGTCGCATTGAAGGAATTCTCCGGCCCCGGCCGGGAGTCGGGCCTGAAGCCCGGCGACGTTGTCGAGGTCTATCTCGAGCGGATCGAAAATGCCCTTGGCGAAGCCGTCATTTCCCGTGACAAGGCGCGCCGCGAGGAAGCCTGGACCCGCCTCGAGCAGATGTCGAACGCCAACGAGCGCGTCGAAGGCGTGATCTTCGGCCGCGTCAAGGGCGGCTTCACCGTCGATCTCGACGGCGCCGTGGCCTTCCTTCCGGGTTCGCAGGTTGACGTTCGCCCGATGCGCGATGTCGGCCCGCTGATGAACCAGCCGCAGCTGTTCCAGATCCTCAAGATGGATCGCCGCCGCGGCAATATCGTCGTGTCCCGCCGCACGGTTCTGGAAGAATCGCGCGCAGAACAGCGCACCGAGATCGTCGGCAAGCTCGAAGAGGGCCAGGAGATCGAAGGCACGGTCAAGAACATCACCGATTACGGTGCGTTCGTTGATCTGGGCGGTATCGACGGCCTGCTACATGTCACCGACATTGCATGGCGCCGTGTCAACCATCCGTCCGAGGTTCTGACCATCGGCGAAACGGTGAAGGTGAAGATCATCAAGATCAATCACGAAACGCACCGCATCTCGCTGGGCATGAAGCAGCTGCAGGACGATCCGTGGCAGGGCATCGAAGCGAAGTATCCGCTGAACGCCCGCTTCCATGGTCGCGTGACCAACATCACCGACTATGGCGCATTCGTGGAACTGGAGCCCGGCATCGAAGGCCTGATCCACGTTTCCGAAATGTCGTGGACCAAGAAGAACGTGCATCCCGGCAAGATTGTATCGACCAGCCAGGAAGTCGACGTTCAGGTTCTCGAAGTCGATCCGGTCAAGCGCCGAATTTCGCTGGGCCTCAAGCAGACCTTGCAGAATCCCTGGGAAGGCTTCGCCGAGCGTTATCCGGTCGGTTCGGAAGTCGAGGGCGAGGTCAAGAACAAGACCGAGTTCGGTCTGTTCATCGGCCTTGAAGGCGATGTGGACGGCATGGTTCACCTGTCGGATCTCGACTGGAAGCGTCCGGGCGAACAGGTCATCGAAGAGTACAAGAAGGGCGACATGGTTCGCGCAAAGGTGCTTGATGTCGATGTCGAAAAGGAACGCATCTCGCTGGGCATCAAGCAGCTCGGCGGCGATCCCTTCGCCAATGCCTCTGCCGGCGACGACGGCGAACTGAAGCGCGGCGGCGTCGTGACCTGCGAAGTGCTGGAAGTGAAGGAAGGCGGTATCGAGGTCAAACTGGCCGGCACCGACCTCACCACCTTCATCAAGCGCTCAGAGCTTGCCCGCGACCGTGCCGACCAGCGTCCCGACCGCTTTGCGGTTGGCGAGAAGGTCGATGCCCGTATCACCGTGTTCGACCGCAAGGCGCACAAGGTGTCGGTATCCATCAAGGCGCTGGAAGTAGCCGAAGAGAAGGAAGCCATCGCACAGTTCGGTTCTGCCGACTCCGGCGCTTCGCTCGGCGACATTCTGGGCGCAGCCCTGAAGGCCCGCGAGAGCAAGGGCTCGGACGAGGGCGGCAAGGAATAATCCGCGCCGCGCAATTTCTCCACGCATTCAGCTCCGGCCCCTCATCGGGCCGGAGTTTTTTTGTGCCACTCACTGAGGCTTTGCACCGGCTTCGCCTTCGGGCGCAGAATTCGCACGGCTACCGAACCTTGCAGGACCTTGGCCAGCCGGTATATTCCCTCCCAGGAGCTTGCGCCGGTAACTGGCAATCCATGACCGCTCAGAAAAACTGGAGTTTCAGGATGACGGCATTTCCCGGCCCGTACGCGGATTATGTGCTCGACCGGCGGCGGCTGCGCCGCAAGGTTACGTTCTGGCGCGTGTTGGCAGTGTTGTTGGCGTTGTTAACCATCGGCGCCATCTGGTGGCGCGCAACATCCAGCGGCGTTCCGGGACCCCGAGACGCTCATATTGCCCGCGTAGACGTAACCGGGGTCATTACCGGAGACCGCAAGACCCTCGAACTCCTGCAGCAGATTGGCAAATCGAACGCCAAAGCCGTCTTGCTTTCTATAGAAAGCCCCGGCGGCACGACAACGGGGGCCGAGCGGCTGTATGATGAAATCCGCGAGCTGGCGAAAAAGAAACCTGTCGTCGCCGTCGTCGGCACGGTGGCTGCTTCGGGCGCCTATATTGCCGCCATCGCGGCGGACCGCATCGTCGCACGCAAGAATTCGCTGGTCGGATCGATTGGCGTCCTGGCGCAGGTTCCCAATGTTTCGCAATTGCTCGACAAGCTTGGCGTAAAGGTCGAGATTGTCCGTTCCGCGCCGCTGAAAGCAGTGGGCAACGGGCTTGAACCAACATCGCCCGAGGCGCGCAAGGCAATGGAAGATATCATTGCGAGCTCCTACGACTGGTTCAAAAAACTGGTACAGGAGCGGCGCCGGATGAGTCCGGAAGAACTGGCGAAAGTCGTATCGGGCCGGGTCTTTACCGGAGAGCAAAGTATTGATTTGAAATTGATAGACGCGATTGGCGGAGAACGCGAAGCGATTGCCTGGCTCGAAAAGGAAAAGAAGGTGCCTGCCAATCTGAAAGTTCGCGAGTGGAAAAAGTCGAGCAGCACGCGACTCAATCTGTTCACCGGCGCCGCAGCCTTGGCGGGACTTGCCGGCTTCGACCAGCTCGCACAGAACCTGCGATCTGCCGGTAGGCCATTGGAATTGCAGGCGCTTGACGGCTTATTGTCAGTCTGGCAAGGTAATTTGTGATAACCGGCCCGTCCGCTATCCCGATGTCACGAGTATCGCATCACCGGATGTTTCAAGCAGGCGATGTGGTGACTTTGACCGAGACCGGAACCGGGCTGATTTCTTCGGGGGATACTACATTGATCAAATCTGAGTTGGTACAGCAGATCGGAGAGCAATTTCCGCATTTATTTCAGCGTGACGTTGAGAATATTGTCAATGCAATCTTCGACGAAATCACTGACGCACTCGCTCGCGGCGACCGGGTCGAACTTCGGGGCTTTGGTGCATTTTCGGTTCGCCAACGTGGCGCACGGCGCGGGCGCAATCCCCGCACGGGCCAGCAGGTTGATGTTGCGGAAAAATTCGTTCCGTTTTTCAAGACCGGCAAGGAAATGCGCGAGCGGCTGAACAACGGGGTTGCCGGGCCGGATTGATACGCCGCTATATAGCACGGAAGTTTCCCCGCTCCCGCGCAACGCCCATCGGCATTCCCGACGCAATATTTCCAAGGCTGGGTTGCCATTCCGGTTATTGAGCCGGTGTGGGTTGTCGTGTGCAAACGTCGCAGTCTGTCGACTTCCGCTTTTCCGGATGGCGACCTGGGCGTTTTGTTTTTGTACACCGTTTGCTATATCGTTGGTGCGGATCAGGCCTGCCGGCAGATCCGAGTTGCGCGATCCGTTACCGGGCGTGACCGCTTCCAGGCGTAGCCGTCGCCCGGAAATTGCCAATGCGGGTGACGATGCGCCGGCGATCAGGCCGGCAATGCATGGAACATCGGTCGGAACAACAGTCGTGGACATACAATGAAGTCAATTCTGAAATGGTTGCTCCTGTTGCCCGTCGCGGCCGTCATTATCGTGTTTTCGATTTATAACCGCCATGGTATCGACGTGATGGTTGATCCCTCTGGTATCTTCCATTCCGGCATGAAATTTACGCTTCCGCTCTATATGGTGGTTTTCGCATCCATGATGATCGGCGTACTCGCCGGGGGCATTTCCTCCTGGATGAAACAGGGCAAGCATCGCAGGGCTGCTCGCGATGCACGATCCGATGCACGCAAACTGCAAGACGAAGCCGAACGCCTGCGTTCACAGGTCGCAGCACTTCCTGCGGCCGAGGCCAGCGTGACAGCGGCGTACCGGGGCAACAGAGCCGCGTGAGCGCTTCCGCGCAATTGATTGCCCGCACCAAGGCATCAACCGGTACCCGGCCACCGGCATGATCGAAGCCGGCAGAGATAAATGGCTTTGACGGCCCCCGCCGCGGCTGGCATCCTACGACGCAATACAGTCATATGACGGGGAGGCATGGCAATGCGTAACTTCAGCTATTACCGGCAAATGGTGGCGATGTCGGCCATGCTGCCCGTACTGTTTGGATTCTCTCTTGTCCTTGCAGGTACGACGGTCGTGTCGAACACCGCGGCCAACGCACAGGACGTTCTGTCGCTGGAACAGGCCGTGAAGGGCAAGGAACGCTCCGCCCGCAACAT
>JAPOIA010000074.1 GCA_029979185.1 Alphaproteobacteria bacterium
CGATGGGCATGCTGCCGTCGGCGTCGCTCGGTGAAACCAGTCGCGGCCTCTACGAGCCCATCCACGGTTCGGCGCCCGACATCGCCGGCAAGGGCATCGCCAACCCGATCGGCGCGATCTGGTCGGCGGCGATGATGCTCGATCACCTCGGCGAGAGTGAAGCAGCTGCAGACATCGTTGCCGCCGTCGAGCGATGTCTGGCCCATCCAGCCAGCCGCACCGGCGACCTGCGCGGCACCGCCAATACGCCCGAGGCAGGCAGACTGATAGCAGCGGAGCGGAACTATGATTGCCGCGAATCCGCCTTTCTTGGATGGTGTTTGCAACGAATCCGCGCAATGAAACAACTGCCGGAATCGATGTGGACTGGCGTCGGCGGCAGCGCGGCGAGAGTTGAATTCACCACCGCGGAAAAGCACTATAGAATTTGGCATAGTCCCCGGATCCGCAGGGTGGCAGCATATCCGGGGTGTAAAACAATAGTTGCGGCAAGCGCGGAGGCTTGTTGTAATTGGGGTTCGGCGGCGATTTCGGCAGGCCGGATGACGGATTTCGGTGGTGGAACACCGGTAATCCGCAAACGGGTTCAGGTATGCCGGTCATTGAACGCTACATATTCAAGGACGCGCTGCTCATGTTTCTGGCGGCGTTACTGGTCCTGACCGGCACGATCTGGGTAACGCAGGCGCTGCGGGAAGTCGACCTGCTGACCAGCAAGGGCCAGACGATCCTGATTTTCCTGAAACTGACCTTGCTGACAATCCCGTCGCTGGTGATGATCCTGGCTCCGGTTGCGCTGCTGATCGCCGTCATTTACTCGCTCAACCGGCTCAACGGCGACAGTGAACTGGTTGTAATGAGTTCGGCCGGCATGTCTCCGGGCCGTCTCATACGCCCCTATTCCTGGCTGGCGAGTATCGTCCTGATACTGGTCGCCCTGATATCCTTGTGGATCATGCCCGCCAGCTTCCGCAGCATTCGCGACCTGGTTTCAGCCATCCGGACCGATGTCCTGACCCGGATCGTGCGCGAAGGACAGTTTATTACCCTCGAAAAGGGCTTCATTTTCCATTATCGGGAGCGCGGAAGTGACGGCGCCCTGCGCGGCCTGTTTATTCAGGACCGGCGCGAACCGGACAAGATCAACACCTATATTTCCGAGGTTGGAAGAACCGTCCAGGCTGACGGGCACAACTATCTGGTGCTGGAAAAGGGCAGCCTGCAGCGGCAGACCGCCGGAGAAGGCGATCCGGCAATCGTCGAGTTCGAACGCTACGCTATCGATCTGGCTCAGTTTACCCGCGAGGCAAGCGCAACCTACAAGCCGAGGGAGCGCTATACCGGCGATTTGCTGACACTCAAGCCGGACACGCCCTATACGCGCGCCAATTTCGGCAAGTTCCGCGCCGAACTCCACGATCGATTTGCCGGCCCGCTCTATGCGCTGGTGTTCGCATTCATTGCATTTGCTGCTCTGGGGCAGCCCAGAACGACACGGCAAGGCCGCGGAATGGCTATTCTAGCCGCTGTCATTGCCGCGTCGGCGGTACGTGGCGCAGGTTTTGGCCTGTCCGCCTATGCAGCAAAAAATGCCTGGGCCTTTCCGCTCGTCTATCTGCTGCCGCTGCTGGCTATCGCACTGTCTGTTCTGTCGGCCCTTCGCCCGGGCTGGCACCAGCGCCTGCGCCCGCGTCCAACCACCGCCCGCAACAGGCAGGTTGCACCGGCATGACAAGGATTGCGCACCTTCTCCTGCCATTCACGACGACGCTCGGGCGGTACATCGCCTGGCGCTTCTTCCGCACGCTTTTTCTGGTATTCCTGTCGATTTCCATACTGATCTACGTGATCGATTTCGTCGAACTGCTGCGCCGGAGCAGCGAGGAAGCGGATAATACTGGCGCATTGGCGCTTATTTCATTGCTCCGGACCCCCGCCATCACGGAAAAGGTGTTTCCGTTTGTGGTGCTGGCTGCCTCGATGATCACGCTGGTTGCACTTACCCGCCGGCTGGAGCTTGTCGTCGCCCGTACAGCCGGGGTCTCGGTCTGGCAGTTCCTGCGGCCGGTGGCACTGGTTGCGCTGCTTACCGGGGTTTTTTCCGTTGCGATCTACAATCCGCTGTCGACGCGTCTGAAGCTTCAGGCGGACAAGATCGAGACAAGACTCACCGGCAAGTCGCTGCAGCCATCGCTGGAGGGCGGCGTATGGCTGCGCCAGCGCAGCGCCGACAGCCAGTCGATCCTGCGGGCGGAGAAGTCGAGCGACAACAGCACTGTCGTGGCCAAGGTGTCGGCATTTCTGTACGATCTCGACGGGCGCTTCCTGAAGCGTATCGAGGCGACAAGCGGACGCTTGACCGATGGAGCGTGGGTATTGTCGCAGGCGCGGATCAACACCCCCGGCAAGGCGCCGCAGGCTCAGGACAGCTATCGGCTGGCTACCAATCTCACCCGCGAACAGGTCTCCCAGTCTTTCAGCGACCCTGGGGCCGTTCCGTTCTGGAATCTGCGCGCACTGGCGCACCGAACGGAGGCCGCAGGGCTCAATGCAGCGCCGTATTACCTCAAATTTCAGGAACTTTTGGCGCGGCCTTTGCTCTTAATCGCTATGGTTTTCATTTCTGCTTGCTTTTCATTAAGATTCTTCAGGTTTGGTGGAGTCGCGACTGCTGTTTCGGGTGGCGTGGCATCGGGCTTCGTGCTTTATGTGGCCACCAAACTCGCCGCCGATCTGGGCGGCGCCGGTTTGGTGAGCGCTCCCGTTGCCGCCTGGACGCCTGCAGTTGTGGGTAGCATGTTGGGAGTACTCGTCCTATTGCATCAGGAGGATGGTTGAATGGGGCGGCGTTTTTGCCCCGATGATATCGGCGCAGGCTTAAATCCTGCGCCCCGGCAGCCTTTGGATGCCGACCGCCGAAGACGTCCGTTTTCGGCGACGGCTTTTTTTTACCTGCGTTTTGCAGCCGCCGTCCCCTTCGTTGCAATGGCATCATTGACCCTGCCCGCCATAGCCCAGACATCCGAGGTTCCGGCCGCCAGCGGACTTGCTTCGGCGGCGAGCGCGAACAGGGCATCCACGCCGCAGGACCAGATGGTCGTTAACGCGAACGAGATGGTCTACAACCGCGATCGGGAATCGGTGGAAGCGCGTGACAATGTCCAGATATATTACCGTGGCCGCGTCCTGCAGGCCGACCGGGTCATCTACAATCGTGGAAATGGCCGTGTGTTCGCCGAGGGCCGGGTAAAGATCACGGAAACTGACGGGTCGGTCTCCTATGGCAAGCGCGCCGAAGTGACTGACGATTTCAAGGCGGGCTTCATTGACAGCCTCAGGGCTCGCAGTGCCGACAACACCCACTTCACCGCGACCCGCTCCGAGCGCTCCGGCGGCGATGCGACGGTCTTCTACGGATCCACCTATACTGCATGCGAACCCTGCAAGAAGGATCCTTCCAGGCCGCCGCTATGGCGCGTGCGGGCCAAGCGGATCATTCACAAGAGTGAAGAGAAGACCATATATTTCGAGGATCCGGTCTTCGAACTGTGGGGTTATCCCATCGCCTGGCTACCATACCTCTCGATGGCCGATCACACCGTGAAGCGGAAGAGCGGTTTTCTCGTTCCAAGCTACATTGCGCGCTCGCGACTGGGTGTAGGCGTATCAGCACCGTACTTCTGGGCGCTGGCGCCCCATTACGACCTGACGTTGACGCCCACCGTGCTCAGCAAACAGGGCTTTCTAGGTCAGGCGCAGTGGCGTCATCGCCTCGTCAACGGGGCATACAGCATTATCGCGACCAGCGTTTTTCAGAACGCGCCCGATGCGTTTCTCGCGCCCCCCTACGGCCCCGGCAACCGGCAGTTCCGTGGCTCCATTGAGTCGAAGGGAAAATTCTTCATCAACCGGAAATGGACCATTGGCTGGGACATTTCGCTGATGAGCGACCGCTGGTTCAAGAACGACTACCGCCTGCCCTCGCAGTCGCTGTCGGAAAACTACCTGCGCAATTCGGTCTCCAGCGTCTACATGAACGGACAGGGCCGGAACGGCTATTTCGACCTGCGCGGCTATTACTTCCAGGGCCTGTCGCGAACCGATATCCAGGCGCAGCAGCCGATTGTCACGCCCGTCCTCGACTACAACAAGACCGTCGACATTGATCCGGCCAAATCCGCCGGCCTTGGCGGGCGGCTGGAGTTCGACTTCAACTTCACCAATATCACGCGCGAACTGGCATCCTTTGAATCCATCGGCGGGCGTCGGCTCGACCGCGCCTATGGATTGTATGATGTCTGCGAGAACGCCGCTGGCGCGCCGGCCTACAACAGAACGGCATGCCTTGTGCGCGGCATGGCCGGCAATTATGCCCGCGCATCCTTCCGGGTTGAATGGAAGCGCAAGTTTATCGATCCGATTGGCCAGGTATGGACGCCGTTCGCCTTTGCGCAGGTCAACGGCTCGTGGCTGAACCTTAATTCGAACGGATCAAAGCTGTACAGCAATCCGCTCTGCGCCAATCCGGCGACGGCAGGCCCCTATGCGGGCCTGTGCGCCTCCGAGATTTCGAACCAGTTCCAGTCAACCTTCTTCAACAACATAGGTCACACCTATCGCGGTTCGGTCATGCCGGGCGTCGGTGTCGAATACCGTTATCCCTTTATCGCCGCTACCGGCGCTGTCGTGCATGTTCTCGAACCGATTGCCGAACTCATCGTGCGTCCCAATGAAGCGCGCGACCGCCTGCGCGTGAATGAAGATGCGCAGAGCCTGGTCTTCGACGATTCCTCGCTGTTCGGAACCAAGAAATTCTCCGGCTATGACCGGCTGGAGGGCGGCACGCGCGTCAACTACGGCGTTCAATACACCGCGACCTTCCAGAAAGGCGGATATTTCAACCTGATGGTCGGACAATCATTCCAGCTTGCCGGCCGCAACTCCTACACCATCCGGGATGCTGCAAATGCCGGGCTTGGCTCAGGTCTGGACAAGCGCCGTTCTGACATCGTCGCGCGCGCGGCCTTTGCTCCCAATTCCTATTTCAACTTCATTGCCAAGACCCGCTTCGATCCCGACAATATGAAGATGCGGCGCTTGGATCTGTTGGGGAATGTGAACATCGGCAAGCTGTCGGGCACCCTGCACTATGCGCGCTATGACGCCCAGCCACTCATCGGCTTCGACAAGCGGCGGGAAGGCCTGCTGGCGGGAGCCCGCTACCGGATCAGCGAGAACTTCTCCGTCAATGGCAGCGTGATCTTCGATCTGTCGCGCCATCTCTATAATGGCACCAACCCGGCGCTGGCGCGGGCGCCGCTGTTCTCGGTCGCCGGCCTTGGACTGGGAGCGAGCTATTCGGACGAATGCACGACCCTGGCAGTTCGCTATACCTCGATCCTCGAGAGTAATGGCGCGGGCGCAACGGTTCGCAACCAGACTGTGCTTCTGTCGCTGCAACTGCGGACAGTTGGCGACACACGGATCCGGACATTGTCGAACTCGTCCCTGAACCAGCTTGGCGCTCCTCTCTGACCGAAAAGTTGCCCGGCATACGCCAGTGGTGTTCAAAATTTCGGCACGATTGTGCGTCATCAGGGAACTAAAGGCTTGCAGGCAGTGGCTCTTAGCGGCACCATCCCTTCGAAGCGCTGATAGCAAGCTGCACCGGCGCCATCAATCTTGTCCGCACTTCGCTGAACGTGTAGACAGTCACACATGGCGCTGACACGCGAAAATCACAAGATTCAGGCCGCGTTGCCATGGCACGCTGGCAAACAGGCAAGGAACATGATGGCTCTGGAAAAAGACACGGCCAGGACGACTGGCTTTTTGCCCACCGGCGCCTTTCGGACGGTGCTCTGCAAGACTATTCGCCCGGCCCGCGCACTTGCGTTAGCCCTTTCGATGCTGGCCGCAGGCGTACTGACCCTGGCGGTAGACAGCGGTCCGGCATTGGCGCAGCGTCTTGTTGCAACCGTCAACGATGCACCGATCACCAATTACGATGTAGCCCAGCGGATCAAACTGCTGCGTGTCCTGCGCGAGAAGGCCACGTCAGCTTCAGCGCTGGAAAGCCTGATCGAGGACCGGCTGAAAGCCGGCGAAACCAAGAAATACACCATCAACCCGACAGATCAGCAAATCATCGAATATGCCGCACGCGATGGACAGAAGCGCAAATTGAATCAGAACCGCTTCGCTTTTGCGCTGCAACGCTCGGTCGATCAGCTGCACTGGAAGGATCACTATCGCTCGCAACTGGCCTGGGACACGCTGATCGGCGCGCTGTTCAAGTCTGTCAATGTCAGCACACGGGAAGTTGACGCCGAGCTGGCCCGGCGCGGCTCGAAAACCTCCAAAACGCAATATGTGCTCCGCCAGGTCATTCTTGTGGTGCCGCGCAATGCGGGGGCTGGCGCCCTGCAGGCCCGGCTGCGCGAAGCCAACGGATTGCGCACACGCTTTCGCGATTGCAACAGCGGCGCTGCGCTCGCCCGCGGCTTGCGCGACGTGGCGGTTCAGACGCCGGTCACGCGGCGCGCGGCAGATCTCACACCTCAGCTCATCAAGCTGCTGGACTCAACCCCTGTCGGCAGGCTTACCTCACCGCAGCGCGGTGTCACCGGCATCGAAATGATCGCAGTCTGTTCCAAATCCGATACTGCCGGGCGTGTGGCGGCCGGCAATACTATTCGCAACGAATTGCTCGAGAAGAAGCTCTCAGTTCAATCGAAGCGGCGGTATGAAGACTTGCGGCGCAAGGCCATCATCATCCGCCGTTGACCTCGGCGGGACCGGCCGCTTGCAAATGCCAGCGACCAGAACAGGCGCGACATGACGGCTTCCACCACGTCATCAGGGACAGACAACACTGTTCTCGCCGTGACACAGGGCGACCCCTCCGGAATCGGCCCGGAAATCACCCTTCAGGCATGGTTGCTGCGCAAAGATGGAGACGTGCCGTTTTTCGTGCTTGGCGACCCGGCGCATTTGCAGCGCTGCGCCGATGCGCTCGGAAAGGCCGTCCCCATTGCCACGGTCGAACCAGCACAAGCGGCAGACGCATTTGCTAATTCATTGCCGGTCGTGGCGTTGCCGTACCCAACCGGCGGCAAAGCCGGACAGCCCGATCCTGCGGACGCAGCCGGTACAATCGCCTCGATCGACATGGCCGCGCGGCTTGTCAGCGAAGGCAACGCGATCGCCATGGTCACCAATCCGATCACAAAGGGTAGCCTTTACAGGGCCGGGTTCAGCCATCCCGGCCATACCGAGTACCTGGGTGAACTGGCGCAGAAGTATTGTAGTCAGCCAGCAACGCCGGTCATGATGCTATGGTCGGAAGCGCTTGCGGTGGTTCCAATCACCATTCACCTGTCGCTGACAAAGGCCATAGAAACTCTGTCGCAGGACCTGATCGTGACGACTGCGCTGGTTACAGCAAGGTCGCTTAAGACCCAGTTCGGCATCGACCAGCCCCGGCTTGCCTTTGCCGGCCTCAATCCGCACGCCGGGGAACAGGGCGCGATGGGTGACGAGGAAGAGCGGATCATCCGCCCTGCCCTGCAAAAACTGCGAGAACAGGGGATTGATGCGCGCGGCCCGTTTCCTGCCGATACAATGTTTCATGCCCAGGCACGCGCCGGATACGATGCTGCCCTGTGCATGTATCACGATCAGGCTCTGATACCGGTCAAGACGCTGGCCTTCGACGAGGCGGTCAATGTGACCCTCGGCCTGCCTTTCGTGCGCACGTCGCCCGACCACGGCACCGCCTATGACATCGCTGGCAAGGGCATTGCCCGCCCCGATAGCCTGATCGCGGCGCTTCGCCTCGCGGCAAGGCTGGGTGCGCAAGTCCGTGCGCCGGCGCTGGGTGTCACGGCATGAGTTCCGGCAAATATGCCGCCGACGGGCTACCACCACTGCGCGATGTCGTACGCACACATGGACTGGCCGCCAAGAAATCCCTTGGCCAAAACTTCCTCTTCGACCTCAACCTGACAGGCCGTATTGCGCGCGCAGCAGGCGATCTCTCTGATGTTACAGTGATCGAGGTAGGTCCTGGACCCGGCGGACTGACTCGCGCGCTGCTGGCGCATGGCGCAAGACATGTCGTAGCCATAGAACGCGACGAACGCTGCATCGCCGCTCTGAGAGAGATTGAAGATCGCCATCCCGGGCGCTTGACCATCCTCGCGGCAGATGCGCTGGAAGCAAACTACGCCGCATTGGCCGATCAATACGGCCATGGCAGACCGGTGCGGATGGTCGCCAATCTGCCGTACAACATCGCAACAGTGCTGTTGACCGGATGGCTGGAAACACCAGCACCGCAGGGCTCAACACTGTTCTGGGACAGGATGGTGCTGATGTTTCAGCGGGAAGTCGCCGAGCGCATCGTCGCGACACCGGCCGAACGCGCGGATTATGGCAGGCTCGGCGTATTGTGCGGCTGGAGTACGCGTTCGACGATCTTGTTCGATGTGCCACCGGAGGCCTTTTCTCCGCCGCCCAAAGTGACGTCATCTGTCGTGGAAATCCTGCCGCGCTCCGACAAGCCGGATTGCGACCTGCGCATTCTCTCGATGGTGACAAGGGCGGCATTCGGTCAAAGACGCAAGATGTTGCGCCAGTCCCTCAAGTCATTGCAGGTCGGCGGCCACCCCATACCGGCATCGGAACTCCTGGAACACAGCGGCATCAATCCGCAGGCGCGCGCAGAAGAAATCGACGTGGAAGGCTACGTCCGGCTTGCGAATGAAGCGACCATTCTGGCGGGGCGTCCCGTGCCGATGGCCGGCAGCAGCTAGGCGTCCGCCAGCAGTTTTTTGACGAATCCGTCGATCGCCTCTTCTGAACGGGAACGGCGCAACCGTTCCGCAACGAGAATGGAACGCACCTGGGACAGGGCCTCCTGCACGTCGCGGTTCACAATGACATAGTCGTAGAGCCGCCAGCGCTCGATCTCCTGCGCTCGCGCCGCCTCCAGTCGCCGGTCGATAACATCGGCGGCGTCCTCGGCCCTGCGCTCCAGCCGGGCCTTCAGTTCCTTCATGGAGGGTGGCAGGATGAAGATCGTCACGGCGTCCTTCCGCGCCCGCTGCAAAACCTGCTGCGTGCCCTGATAGTCGATGTCGAAAATCATCTCGCGGCCTGCCGCGAGCGCCTCCTCGACCGGTCCGCGCGGCGTGCCGTAGAAATTGCCGTGAACCTCCGCCCATTCGAGCAGGTCGTTGGTGGCACGCAGGCGTTCGAATTCCTGACGCGTCTTGAAATAGTAATGCTTGCCGTCCACCTCGCTGGACCGGCGCGCCCGGGTGGTTACGGAAATGGACAGGCTGAGGTCGAGTGCTTCATCGTCAAGAAGATGCTTGGTCAGCGTGCTTTTTCCCGCGCCCGACGGGGACGACAGGATCAGCATGAAACCGCGCCGCCGGATAATTTCAGCCGGTTTAGCAGCATCAACCATCAGTCATTCCTTCCTCTGCCGCAATGTGCCCGTGTGCGCACTTTTGCCTATTCGATATTCTGCACCTGTTCGCGGAACTGCTCGATCTGTACGCGCAATTCCATACCGATAGCAGTCAGCGCAGCTCCATTTGACTTGGAACATAGTGTATTGGCTTCGCGCGCCAGTTCCTGCGCCAAAAAGTCCAGGCGGCGACCGACAGGCCCCTCCTGCGCCAATAGTTCGCGAACAGCCTCGACATGGGAATACAAGCGGTCAAGTTCCTCACGCACGTCCGCCTTGGCTACAAGCAGTAGCGCTTCCTGATGCAGCCGCGCAGGATCGAGCGCCGGGGAAGCCCCTGTCAGCTCCGATACCGACTTTTCAAGACGCGCGCGGACGATCTCCGGTTTGCGGTCAGGGCACTCTTCGGCGTCGGCGGAAAGCCGCGCAATGGCCTCGACCCTATCCCGCAGAACACCGCCCAGCGCAGCGCCCTCGGATTGGCGCATCGCCACCAGCCCCTCGATCGCGGCCTCCAGGGAGGTCAGCGTTGCGCCATGTATCGCTGCCAGCTCTTCTTCGGTGTCACCGGCATCGGCAATCTCAACAATGCCGCGGATGTTCAAAAGCCCGTCCATGCTTGCAGGCTGCACACCGGCAAATGTTGGAACGCGGGCAAGTGCCTCCTGCAAGGCTACCAACGCCGCCTCGTTGACCTTTACCTGAGGTGTTGCCGTGTCACGCTGCGCGGCCAGATTGGCATAGATGGCGCCACGCCCAAGCCGCTTGCCGAGCCGGTTGCGCGCTTCGGCCGCGACGGCATCGAAACCCGAAGGGCAACGGACACGCAAGTCCAGCCCGCGGGCATTGACGCTTTTCAACTCCCAGGCCCAACGCCAGGCCCCGTGCGCGCCGGGAACCCTGGAAAATCCGGTCATGCTGACAAGAGACATCTCGTTTCCCGCGCTATCGAATCTGCAAATCTGCAGTTCTTATAAAGGAAACGTTGCAGCATGACAGCGCTGCGCGGCCTCTATCCTCACCAATGGCTTAACAAGTGGCCGGCAACACCGGCTCCAGAAGGGCCAACCGATGGAATTTCCGGCCCGGCGCAGCATGTCGCACCAGCGAAGCAGATGTGTCAGCGGATGCGCGGAACCGTGTGAGCGGTATTGAGATCCCAATGCCGGGCCTTCAGAGGATCGTGCTTCGTGCCAACAGAAGCGTCGTAGACGGCTCTGCGGGGCTTGGCCAGTCCAGCTGTCCGGACCTTCTTTCCAGCGCCAGAAACCGGGGTCTTCGGTTCAGGCAGCATCTCCGGAATGGCCTGCGCCTGATTTTCAATATCGCCGCCCTGGAAGGGAGCAAAATCGGTCTTTGCATTTGCGTATTTGGCCGCACGCCTTGCCAGGTCGGCCCGCTTGGCCTCAGACATGGGCGCCGTCGCAATCCTACCGGTCGTGGCAGGAGTGCCATCGTCCCTGTCCTCGAAGATCGGACCGTCGAGCGGAGAATCCGTCACGTCCGGCGTCACGCCGATGATCTTGAGGTTCATCGTCTCAATCCCCGGCGCCAGGACTATTTTCATTTTGCTGCCGGATGCTTTGTCGCCGG
>JAPOIA010000075.1 GCA_029979185.1 Alphaproteobacteria bacterium
CGCCCGCCAGGGCGCGCCCCTGGCGATCGGCTATGGCGAGGGGGAGATGTATCTTGGATCCGACGCGCTCGCGCTCGCTCCTTTCACCGATATTCTGACGTATCTCGAAGATGGCGACTGGGCCGTCCTGCGCCGCAACTCCTGCGAAATCCGCGACCGGACCAATGCTGTCGTCGAACGGCCGAAGCTGAAATCACAGGCCGCGGCCTATCTTGTCCACAAGGGCAACTATCGCCACTTCATGGCCAAGGAAATCCATGAACAGCCGGAAGTGGTTGGCCGCACACTGGCCCGTTATCTGGACATGTCGAACGGCCAGGTCCGTTTGCCTTTCGACCTGCCGTTTGACCCGGCAGCTCTATCGCGTGTCACGATCTGTGCCTGCGGAACGGCCTACTACGCCGGTTTGACTGCGAAATACTGGTTCGAACGCTTCGCCCGCATACCGGTGGAGATCGACGTGGCATCCGAATTCCGGTACCGCGACGCGCCTATGGATCCGAACGGCCTGATGATTGTCGTGTCCCAATCGGGGGAAACAGCCGACACGCTGGCCTCCCTGCGGTATGCGCGGGAAAACGGCCAGAACATCATGTCGGTTGTGAACGTGCCGACATCGACCATCGCGCGCGAGAGCGATGTAGCGGCCCTGACGCTGGCAGGCCCGGAAATCGGCGTTGCTTCAACCAAGGCCTTTACCTGCCAACTCGCCGTGCTGGCGGCGCTTGCCGTGGCATTCGGGCGTGCACGGGGGCATATCGATGCCAGGCGCGAGAGCGAACTGGTCTCTGAACTGATTGCGGTTCCAGGCCAGATGGCGGATGCCATCAAGATCGAGCCAAAGATCGAGCAGATCATTCAGGGGATCGCCAAGGCGTCCGACGTCTTGTACCTCGGCCGTGGGACCAGTTATCCGCTGGCGCTGGAAGGGGCCCTCAAGCTCAAGGAAATTTCCTATATCCACGCCGAAGGCTATGCCGCGGGTGAGTTGAAGCATGGTCCCATCGCCCTGATCGACGAAACCATGCCGGTGGTCGTCATCGCCCCCTATGATGCAGTCTATGAAAAGACCGTGTCCAATATGCAGGAAGTTGCTGCCCGTGGCGGCCGGATAATCTTCATCGGAGATCGGCGTTCTGCGGACGAGGCCGGTATCCATTTCGAGGCTGCACTGATCCTGCCCGACATGACGCCGAATTTTGTACCGCTGGTCTATTCGGTCCCCGTGCAGATGCTCGCCTATCACACGGCCATCTTCATGGGTAAGGATGTGGATCAGCCGCGAAATCTGGCAAAGAGCGTGACCGTGGAGTAGCAGCCTGCGTTTGGTCCGGTTTTTGCGGAAAATTGGGGATGTTCCGGCTTGAACGTTAAAAATGCGGGCAAAATGGGCATCAAGTCGGGAAATTTGCCAGCTTGCCATTCCGCTGACTTGGTTCCATGTATGTGGGGTATTGAATGGCTGTTCCGCCATGCAGCCTGCCCGGTTGCACTGGTTGAGCAGGACTGATCCACCCGTCTTTTTCCGGAGGCCTCACACACCGAAATGCAGACCAATCCCGAAACACCGCAGCAGAAGACGCATTTTGGCTCCGGCATCAGGACCTGGTTCTTGACCGGGCTGGTGATTGCCGGGCCTTTGGCGGTTACTGCCTGGATCGTTTGGTGGTTTATCACTTCGGTCGACAACCTGGTGAAGCCGCTGGTGCCGCCGCATCTGTGGCCAGATACATATCTCCCGGTGCAGGTACCGGGTATAGGCGTCATCCTGGCGTTCGTCGGACTTACCTTGCTGGGTTTCCTTGCTGCCAATCTGGCCGGTCGAACCCTCATCAAGGTCGGAGAAATGCTGCTTGACCGGATGCCGGTTGTGCGCGGCATCTACAAAAGCGTGAAGCAGATTTTCGAGACCGTATTCTCGCAGAACGGCACCGGCTTCCGTCGCGTCGGCCTCGTGCAGTTTCCGATGGAAGGCATGTGGTCGGTGGTGTTTCTGTCGACGCCTCCCGGACCCGTTGTGAAGGACAATATCCCCGACAAGCAGGATTTCCTGTCCGTGTTCCTGCCCTGCACACCGAACCCGACAACCGGCTTCTATTTCTATCTGCCGGCCAAGGATGTCATAGAGATACCTATGACGCCGGAGCAGGCGGCAAAGCTGATCATGTCTGCCGGACTGATCCAGCCGGAAGTGCAGGACCAGCTGTCGAAACTGGCGGCGGCAGCTTCTGCTTCCAAGAGGCAACCGGAAAAGCTGCCCGCGCCCGCCGACCAGTGAACGAACAGACGCAAATAGGTAAAGGCAGCATTCTTGCGAGTGCTGCCTTTTGCTCGCGGCCCGGCGCGCAACCAAACGGTATTCGCATGAAATGAACAATGGGCAGTGACGATCTCGTTGTTATTTTGCCCGTGACAAATCTATCCGGCGCGCAGCAGTTTCACGGCCTCGTCGCGGCCGAACAGATAGAGCAGAATGCGCAGGGCTTTCCCGCGTTCGCTGGCAAGGTCCGGGTCGCGCGCCAGTATCAGCTTCGCATCGTCCTGCGCTGCCGGGAGCAGGGCGCCATGCACTTCCAGTTGCGCAACCTTGAAACCTGGCGTGCCCGATTGCCGCGTGCCGAGCACTTCGCCTTCGCCGCGCAGCCGCAGGTCTTCTTCGGCGATGCGAAACCCGTCGTCCGTTTCCCGCATGATATTGATGCGTGCGCGCGCCACTTCCCCGAGCCCGGGCTTGTACAAAAGCAGGCAGCTTGATTTCTCCGAGCCGCGGCCGACACGCCCGCGCAACTGGTGCAGTTGCGCCAGCCCGAAACGTTCCGCCTGCTCGATCACCATAATGGTGGCGGCCGGTACATCGACGCCCACTTCGATCACGGTCGTCGCCACGAGGATTCGTGTCTCGCCAGCGACGAACTTGGCCATAGCCGCATCCTTGTCCTTCGATTTCATGCGCCCGTGAACAAGGCCAGCCTGATCGCCGAAAATCTGCTTCAGTGCTTCGTAGCGATCCTCCGCAGCAGCGGCATCGACCTCTTCGCTTTCTTCCACCAGCGGACACACCCAATAGACCTGCGAGCCGGACTTTACGGCGCGCATGATTCCCGCGATGACGTCGTTCAACCGGTCCGTCGGCACGGCGCGCGTATCTATAGGCGTGCGTCCCGCCGGTTTGTCGCGCAGGGTCGAGAGGTCCATGTCGCCGAAATAAGACAGGACCAGCGTACGCGGAATGGGTGTTGCGGTCATGACCAGAATATCCGCCGCCATGCCTTTTTCGCCCAGCGCAAGACGCTGGTGGACGCCGAACCGGTGCTGCTCGTCGACCACGGCCAGCGCGAGATCCTTGAAATGTACATCGTCCTGAAACAGTGCATGGGTGCCGATCAGAATGTCGATCGTTCCATCGGCCGTTTCGGCAAGCGTCTGGCGGCGCTGTGCAACCCTGTCCTTGCCGGTGATGAGGCCCAGCCGGATGCCGGCCGCTTCCGCCAGCGGTTTAAGGCGTTCGAAATGTTGGCGCGCCAGAATTTCCGTTGGCGCCATCAGTGCTGCCTGCCGTCCCGCTTCCACCGCCGCCGTCATGGTCAGCAGCGCGACAATGGTCTTGCCCGACCCGACATCGCCCTGTACCAGGCGCAGCATCCGGTTTTCGGACGCCATGTCGGCGGTTACCTCCGCAATTGTCTGCTGTTGCGATCCGGTGAGCGTGAAGGGCAGGGCAGACAGTATGCGCGCCGTACTGGACCCATCGCCCACGGTCGGCCTTCCCTTCGAGCGGCGCATCTGCGCGCGGACCATGGCGAGCGCCAGCTGGCTGGCCAGCAGTTCGTCGAAAGCAAGACGCATCCGGGCAGGCGCATCTGCCGCGATGTCGCCGGGCGACTTCGGCAGGGGCGACAGGGCCAGAGCTTCGTTGAACGATTGCAGATTGCGCGCCTGTGCGAAGGCCGGATCCAGCCATTCCGGCAACATCGGCAGCCGCTGCAGCGCGACCTCGACCGCCTTCTGGACATTGCGCTGGTAGAGCCCGTCCGTCAGTCCGTAGACCGGCTCGACAGGTGGCAGGCGCTTCAACCCGGTTTCGTCCAGCACCTTGTCCGGATGCACGATTTGCCGGTATCCGTCCCACACTGCCAGCTTGCCGGACACCCAGCGCTTTTCTCCGACTGGCAACGACCGCTCGATCCACTGGTGATTGGCCAGAAAGAAAACCAGAAGCATGTTGCCGGTCTCGTCCTCGACCAGCACCTTGTAGGGTGCGCGCGAATGGAGCGACGGCGGCGGCCGGTGTTCGGCGACCGTTACCTCGATGGTGACGACCGTGTCGGGTTCCGCTTCTGCGATTTTCGGTCGCACGCGCCGGTCTATCACATTGTAGGGCAGGTGGAACAGCAGGTCCGCCACCATGGCCTCGCTGTGGCGGCCGGACAGCAGCCGATCGAAAAGCTTGCCGGTCTTCGGCCCGACGCCGGGCAGGCTTTGAACGGGCGCAAACAGCGGATTGAGCAGGGCAGGACGCATAAGATCGTTTATACTACAGGCAATGCGCTTGCGCACGGTGCCCTGGGCTCGGCTGTGGCAATCAGCTCCTTTTGTGGGAAGAGCAGGACATGCCGGAACAAGACTTGCAATGGCGAAATATCGAAACAGCGCCGCGCGACGGCCGTTTGCTTCTGCTGCATGACCCAACACTGTCGCGATGGTCCGCGCTTCTTCCGCCACAGCGCATCGCCTCGCGTGATTTCATTTGCGTCGGACGCTGGGCGGACGCTGCCGATGGTATGAGCAAGGCGGGCTGGGTCAACGATCAGCGAACGCCAGTGTCAAGCGGAGGGACCGAACCGGATTGGATTCTGCAAACTCCCGACCCCGTTCACTGGTGCGAATTGCCTGCGCCGCCTCCTGGCGGCGACTGGTTGCCCGCGGATCGCCCACCGCCGCTGAGCTGCTATGTATTGCTGTTCGATCCCTCGCTTGCCCGCTGGCGCGAGCCTCCGATGGCGCAACCGGATGCTGCTGCGGCCTCGATGATCGTCGGTACTTATGCTGCCCGTGTGCACGGGCGTGATCCCGACTGGATCTCGGACTATGTGGAAGAGTCCGAACTTGTGGACGATCCGGGAGACTTCTTTGCGACCCCCATTGTTCTGTCGCCGGCCTACTGGATGGACCTGCCTCCGGCGCCGCAAGCCTAGACTGCCGGTGCTGTGCTGTCCCCCGGTCCAACCGGCCGCTGCATCACGACGCAATCGATCCAGCGCCCGAATTTCCAGCCTGTGGATTTCCAGACACCCGCGTGGATAAACCCGCAGCGCTCATGCAGGCGGATGGACGCAACATTGTCGCTGCCGCCGACCACGGCGATCATCTGCCGGAAGTCTCGCGCTTCGCATTCCGAGATCAGATGCTCCAGCAGCAGGCGGCCAATCCCCCGCCGCTGGAAGTCCGGCGGCAGGTAGACCGAATTCTCTACCGTGTGGCGAAATGCCGGGCGGCTGCGAAAGGGGCCGGCATAGGCATAGCCGGCGATTGCCCCGCCGATATCCGCAATCAGCCACGGATAGCCACCTTGTTTTAGGGCATCGATCCGCGCGGCCATTTCCGCAGCGTCCGGCGGCTCCAGCTCGAAAGTCGCCACCCCTTCCAGCACCTCGCGGGCGTAGATGGCCGTAACGGCGGCGATGTCCGCATCCGCCACCTGTCTGATCGTAACTTGCTCCGCTGCCGCCACGCTTTTCTGACCTCTTTCGTTGAATAATACCGCCGATTTTGACTGCCAGTGTCCTGACAATCGTCCGCAAGATGTATATAGAAGCAGCGTGAACGCTGGTTGGAAATTCCATCCGGCGCAAATGCCATTGCACTGCCGCGCGGCCAGGAGCCCTGCCGGCTGGAGTCAGGAGACGATACGTGTCGGGAACAGAAATTTCCAGCGCCGGGCTCGAGCCGCGCCGCCGCCGCGCCCTGTATCAGGCATGGCATCGCGGCATGCGCGAGATGGACATTCTGCTCGGCAAGTTCGCTGATGCGCATCTCGCAACGCTAACCGACGGCGAAATGGACGAGTTCGAGAACATCCTCAACGCCATTGATCGCGATCTGTTGTCGTGGATGACCGGCGAGGCGCCGCTGCCTGACGAATACAATACGCCGGTCATGCGCAAACTGATGGCGTTCCACGATCACGACGGGCCGATCAACGTCTGACCGCGATACCTATCGTCGTCCCGTCACCGCCGTTACCTCCAGAGCATTATTCCAAATGGCCGACCCCTATCTCCCGCAATACAAGGCTGCGATTGCCGATCTGATCGAAGGCAGGTCCGTGCATCTGGCGCGCGCGCCGGACGGCTACGACGCCTTCGTTGCGTCCGATCTCGCGCGATTGCTCGCGGCGGCGCGGGACGGCAAGGCCGCCACTCTGCTGCATGTGGCGCGGGACGGCCAGCGCTCGCGCGCATTCCGGGAAGCCGTCACCTTCGCCGCGCCCGATATCGAACTGCTGGATTTTCCCGCATGGGATTGCCAGCCGTACGACCGGGTGTCGCCGGACCGTACGATATCCTCGCGCCGGATGAGCGTGATGTCCCGGCTCGCCCGTACGTCTGCCTCGGAGGGGCAGCCGCGCATCGTCACAACAACCGTCAACGCCCTCGTTCAGCGTATGCCGGCGCGCGACTGGATGGCCCGCGAAACGTTCTCCGCTGCGCCCGGCAATTCGGTGGACATGAAAGCGCTGACCGAATGGCTCGAGCACAACGGCTTCCTGCGTTCGCCGAACGTTCGCGAACCCGGAGAATATGCTGTTCGCGGAGGTATCCTCGATCTCTACGCTCCCGGCGCCCCCGATCCGCTGCGGCTGGACTTCTTCGGCGACACGCTGGAATCGATCCGCACCTTCGATGCCGAAACCCAGCGGACAACGGGCCAGCTTCGCGGCATCGAGCTCGTCCCCACCAGCGAAGTGCAGCTGACCAGCCATACGATCCGTTCGTTCCGCCAGGCCTATATCGCGCTGTTCGGCGGCAATACCCGCGGCGACCTCCTGTACGAGGCCGTCAGTGAGGGCCGCCGTTATCCGGGAATGGAGCACTGGCTGCCGCTGTTCTATCAGGAGACCAGCAGTCTTTTCGATTACCTCGCCGATGTCCCGGTCATGCTCGACCCGCTGGCCGGCGAGGCGGTTGCCGAACGGCTGAAGGAAATCGAGGACTACTATCAGGCGCGCAAGGGTCAGCTCGACGCCAATCCGGAGGCGGCGAGTTACAAGCCCCTGCCGCCGGATGCGCTGTATCTGTCGCCGTCGGAGATTGAGACGCACATGCAGGCGGCGGCGCTCGTGCGTTGCAGCGCTTTCGCCACGCCGCAGACGGATGGGTGCGTTATTGACTGCGCCGGCAGGGCAGGCCGTGATTTCGCGCCGGAACGGGCGACCGAAAACACCAATGTCTTCGAATCTGTAGTCGAGCATATCCGCACGCTGCAGGGCAAGGGCGTTACCTGCATCGTGGCAGGATGGTCGGACGGATCACGCGAACGCATGCGGGGCGTGCTCGCCGAACACGGCCTCAAGAATGTCGAGTTGGTCAGTACGCTGGGGCAGGCTCGCGCGCTGCCGTCCGGCAAGGCTGCAATCGCGGTGCTGGGGATCGAACACGGTTTCGAGGCTGGCGATCTGGCGCTGATCGGCGAACAGGACATACTCGGCGACCGCATGATACAGGGCCGCCGCCGCACGCGGCGTGCGCAGGATTTCCTGTCCGAAGTTGCTTCCCTCAGCGCCGGCGATATCGTCGTCCATGTCGATCACGGCATCGCGCGGTTTACCGGCCTTAAAGTCATCGACGCTGCCGGCGCGCCGCACGATTGCCTCGAACTGCATTATGCCGGCGGCGACAAGCTCTATCTGCCGGTGGAAAATATCGAACTGCTATCGCGCTACGGTTCGGAAGATACCGAGGTGCAGCTGGACAGGCTGGGCGGTGTCGGCTGGCAGACGCGCAAGGCGCGGATGAAGAACCGCATCCGCGAAATTGCCCATCATCTCATCCGCATTGCCGCCGAACGGCAATTGCGAAAGGCGCCGAAGTTCGAGCCGCCTCAGGCCGCCTACGAGGAATTTTCGGCACGCTTTCCGTACCAGGAAACCGAAGACCAGGCGGCAGCAATCGACGCAGTGCTGGACGATCTGGCCGCCGGCAAGCCGATGGACCGCCTTGTTTGCGGCGATGTCGGTTTCGGCAAGACGGAGGTTGCCCTGCGCGCCGCATTCGCAGCAGCGATCGAAGGCAAGCAGGTTGCGGTCGTTGTTCCGACGACCCTGCTGGCGCGCCAGCACTTCAAGAATTTCACTGCGCGCTTCGCCGGCCTGCCGGTGAAGATCGTTCAATTGTCGCGCATGGTCTCATCTGCGGATTTGCGCGAAGCAAAAGCCGGGCTTGCCGATGGTACTGTCGATATTGCCGTCGGGACACACGCGGTGCTCGGCAAGGCCATAAAGTTCAAGGATCTCGGCCTCGTCATCATCGACGAGGAGCAGCACTTCGGCGTCGCCCACAAGGAGCGATTGAAGGAATTGCGGTCGGAAGTGCATGTTCTGACGCTCTCCGCAACGCCGATCCCGCGCACCTTGCAGCTGGCGCTTAGCGGCGTGCGCGAACTGTCGCTGATTGCGTCACCGCCCGTCGACCGTCTTGCCGTGCGCACCTTCGTCACACCCTTCGACGAACTGATCGTGCGCGAGGCGCTGCTGCGCGAGCGTTTCCGCGGCGGCCAGAGTTTCTTCGTCTGCCCGCGTATCGAGGATATTGACGATGCCGCGGCCTTCCTGCGCTCCAATGTGCCGGAAGCAACGTTTATCACAGCGCACGGCCAAATGGCCTCCAGCGATCTGGAAGAGCGCATGTCCGCCTTCTACGACGGCAAATACGATATCCTTGTTTCGACCGCGATCGTTGAATCCGGTCTCGATATCCCAACAGCCAATACGATGATTGTCTATCGCGCCGACATGTTCGGGCTGGCGCAATTGTACCAGCTGCGCGGTCGCGTCGGCCGTTCGAAGACGCGGGCCTATGCGCTGTTCACCATTCCGCCGAACCGCACCCTGACGCCGCAGGCCGACAAGCGCCTGAAGGTTCTGCAATCGCTCGATACGCTCGGGGCGGGCTTCCAGCTTGCCAGTCATGATCTGGATATTCGCGGCGGCGGCAACCTGCTCGGCGACGAACAGTCCGGCCATATCAAGGAAGTCGGCTACGAACTTTATCAGCAGATGCTGGACGAGGCGATCACCGCGCTGAAGGCCGGCATCGAGGAACCGGCGGAGGAGGCCTGGTCTCCATCGATCACAATCGGCACGCCGGTCACGATTCCGGAAGACTATATCTCCGACCTCACCCTGCGCCTGACATTCTATCGCCGCCTGTCGAGCCTTGAGACCGACGAGGAGATTGAAGGGATCGGCGCGGAAATGGCCGACCGTTTCGGCAAGTTGCCGGAAGAAGTCAGCCAGCTTCTGAAGCTGGTATCGATCAAGGCCCTGTGCCGAAGGGCCCATATCGAAAAGGTCGATGCCGGACCGAAGGGCGTGATCGTCGCCTTCCGCGACAATTCATTCGCCAATCCGCAAGGGCTCGTACGCTTCATCGGCGAACAGGGCAGCAAGGCGAAGGTGCGGCCGGACATGAAGGTCGTCTTCATCCGCGACTTCGCTAATGCGGACGAGCGGCTGGCTGGCACGCAGCAGATATTGCGCACGCTGGTGGACATCGCCGAGGCAGGCAAGAAGAAGGCGGCGTGAGGTTCCTTAAAATCGCCCGCCGTCCACGTCGATAATCTGCCCGGTGATGAAACTTGAATCGTCGCTGGCGAGAAACGCTGCGACTGCCGCCTGTTCCTCTGCCTTGCCGTGGCGGCCCAGCGTTTCGGCCCGTTGCGTGCGGGTCTCTTCGACAAGCTCCTGCGTGCGCGGGCTGGGTTCGGCAACCTCGCCGGGCCGCAGCACCAGCCGTCCAACGGTGCGATCCTCGATGATCGTCGTGCCTGGTACAACGCAATTGACGCGGATGTTGTGACGGCCGTTCTCGGCAGCCAGCACGCGGGTCAGCGCCTCGATGCCGCCTTTCGAAACCGCATAGGGCGTGCGGTACATGCCGCCGTTCACGACGGACGAGCCGAAGTTCACGATGACGCCGGACTTGCGTTCGATCATGTGCGGCAGCACCGCCTTGCAGCACCACAGCGTGGGGAACAGCGAGCGTTCAAGTTCCCGGTGAATCTGCTCTTCGGAAAACTCGTGAAAGGGCTGCCACCAGATCGCCCCGCCGACGACATTGGCGATCACATCGATTGCGCCATAGGCGGAAATACACGCCTGCATCAGGCTTTCTGCGCCGTCGAGGGTGCCGACGTCGGCCTTCACGAAAATCGCTTCGGCGCCTGCATCGACAATCTGCTTCGTGGTTTCCGTGCCGCTGTCTTCATTGCGTTCGGCAACAATGACGCGCGCGCCTTCCGCAGCAAAGCGCCGCGCGGTGGCGCGGCCAATTCCCTGGCCGGCGCCGGTGACGATGCAGGCCTTACCAGCAAGACGCCGGCCTCCGGCTGCACGCGGATCGAGTGAGTTGGTCATGACTGAAGGCCGCTCTTCACTTCAATTCGTGCTGGCGCTTCGGGCGATTCTTGAAGTCCATGACGGACGGCACCTTGCGGCGGTGCAGCGACTTTGCATCCACTTCCTCGCCCGTGCCGAATGGCCGGTCGCCCTTGATGGTGACCCGTTCCATCAAGCGGCGCTGCGGATAGTAGTCGTGCACGGCAGCGTGCTGCGTCCAGCGATTGTCCCAGAAAACCAGCATGTCCGGCTCCCAGCGGTGACGATACTGGTATTCCAGCGTGAAGATCGTGCGGAACAGCTCTTCCAGTAGATGCCGGCTTTCCCATTCGCCCATGCCCTTGATGTAGAGC
>JAPOIA010000076.1 GCA_029979185.1 Alphaproteobacteria bacterium
AACGGACACAAGGTCGAGGTTCTTTACCGGGACACCGGCGGCATCAATCCGGCGAAGACGCGCCAGCATGCGGAAGAGCTCATCATCCGCGAGAAGGTGAAGTTCCTCACCGGCTTCACGATGACCCCAAACGCTCTGTCCGTGGCGGAGATCGCCAACGAGACCAAGATCCCGGTTGTCATCATGAATGCCGCGACCGGCATGATCACCCGCCGTTCCCCTTATTATGTGCGCGTCAGCATGACGATCCCGCAATACGCCAAGCCGATCGGCGTATGGGCGGCGAAGGAAGGCAAGAAGAAGACAGCCTATACAATCGTCAGCGACTACGCTCCCGGCCATGACGCCGAAGTCTATTTTTCCAAGGGGTTCGAGGAGAGCGGTGGCAAGATGCTGGGCAAAGACCGCGCGCCACTCTCAACGACGGATTTCGCACCCTATCTGGAGCGCGCCAGCAAGAGCGGCGCCGAGGCTGTGTACATCTTCGTGCCGGCGGGCGCACCGTCGATTGCAGCTATCCGTGAATTCGCGAATCGCGGTCTGAAAAAGAAGGGCGTGGCTCTGATGGCCGCAGGCGAAATCCAGGAAATCCTGCTGCCGGCAATCGGGGAAGACGTGCTCGGTACGATTTCCGGTCTGCACTACACCGAAACCCGCGACACCAAGATCAACAAGGATTTCCGCAAGGCGCTTGTTGAACTTTACGGTGAAAAGAATGGCATTCCGGACATTGCGTCCGTTGCCGCGTGGGACGGCATGAAGCTGGTGTATGAAGCCATCCGCAAGTTCGGTCCGAAGGTCACTGGCGACCAGGCAATCGGCATGTACAAGGGCATGAAGTGGGAAAGCCCCCGCGGCCCGGTCATGATCGACCCAAAGGAACGCGACATCATTCAGAATGTCTATCTTCGCAAGGTCGAGAAACGTGACGGCAAGCTGGTGAATATCGACTTCTATACCGCTCCGATGGTCAAGGACCCCTGGAAAGAAGAAAATCCGGCCAAAAAGTAGGGGAAGGCCAGGGTATCGTGGGCTGGAGCCCGGCCGGTTTTTCTGCTAGCCGGTTGGGCTCCAGGGGATTTCGCGACAGCAATGCGCTTTTGCGACGTGTGAGGAAGTCCGCAGCAAGGCGCGGGCTTGGAAGGGGACTGGGAATATGCAGCAGGCTGCTACGATCCTGCTCGACGGCATAGCCTATGGGATGATCCTGTTCATCATTTCCGTCGGCCTGACCGTTACCATGGGGCTGATGCGCGTCGTGAATCTGGCGCATGGCGCCTTTGCCATGTTCGGCGGATATTTTTCTGTTGTCGTTACAAGATGGATGCTCGGTTTCGGCGGTGGCGATGATGCCAGTAATGCAGCCGAAGTCTGGGCCTTCATCGGCGGCGTCGTGGTGGCTACGGCGGCGGTCGGCATTCTTGGGGCGCTGTCGGAATTGACGGTCATACGCCCCTTGTATCGCAAGGGCGAACTGGCACAGGTTCTGATGACCATCGGCATGGTCTTTGTGTCGGTTGCGGCCATGAGCTTCATTTTCGGTCCAAAGCCATATCCTGCACCGCTGCCTTCCGTTCTGGATGAGCTGGTCAGCATCGGCTACCGGCAGTATCCGCTTTACAGACTGTTCCTGATTGCCGTCGGCGGCGTGATGGCTGTCGGACTATGGCTGCTTATCGAGCATTCGCTGTTCGGCGCACGCTTGCGCGCGGCAGTGGACGATCCGGAAATGGCGCGCTCGCTTGGCATCAACGTCAATCTGCTGTTCACCCTGACCTTTATCGGCGGCTGTGCACTGGCCGGATTTGGCGGCGCGATCGGGATAGGCTTCCTGCCGCTTGATCCGGAATATGCCTTGCGCAACCTGGTCTACTTCCTCGTCGTCGTGGCCGTTGGCGGCATGGGCAGCTTCCGCGGCTCGCTCGTGGCTGCGCTTGCGATCGGCATCATCCAGACGCTTGGAACCTACCTCGTTCCGGAGATCGGATCCTTCCTGCTGTGGTTCCTGGTCTTCGCCCTGCTGCTTTGGCGCCCGCACGGGCTGCTGCCACCGAAGAACGTGTCATGAGCGATTTCATCAAACCAGTGGGGGGAGCCCCCATCGCGAGCGGATTCCGCATCGGCAATGTCTGGCACCTGCTGCCGTGGGTGCTGGCGCTGGCGTTTTTCGCCCACCAATATTCCTTCGACGGCAGCTATCTCAGCCTTGGCCGGACGGTTCTGATCGCCATACTGTTCACGCTCTCCGTTGATCTGGCGCTTGGTTACGCCGGCATCATCACGCTCGGGCAGGCAGCATTCTACGGATTTGCCGCCTACGCGGCCGGCGCCCTTTCGGCCAAGGCCGGGATAAACGACCCGATTGCCGGGCTGCTGTTTGCGACCGTGCTTGCGGGTATTCTGGGCGCCATAACCGGCGCGCTGATCCTCCATACCGAGGGCGTGACGATCATGATGCTGACGCTGGCGATTGCGTCGATCCTGCAGCAGATCGCCAACCAGTGGCGCTCGCTGACCGGTGGCGACGATGGCCTCTCGGGCATCCGCATGGACCCGTTGCTCGGGCTCTGGCGGTTCGATTTCTATGGCAAGACGGCCTACCTGTATTGTCTGGTGGTGCTGTTCATCTGGTTCATCATTGCCTGGCGCGTGGTGCATTCGCCATTCGGACGCTCGCTTGACGGCATCCGGCAAAATCCGCGGCGCATGCGCGCCATCGGCACGCCGGTCTGGTGGAGGCTGGTCGCCATGTATGCGATTTCGGCGGCCATGGCCGGTTCCGCCGGCGCGCTGTATGCCCAGACCACCCGCGTTGTCGGCCTGTCGGTGCTTGACCTGCTGGCCTCCGGTATCGTCGTGGTCATGCTGGTTCTGGGCGGCGAACGGCGGCTTTATGGCGCCTTCATCGGGGTGCTGCTGTACACGGTGATCGAGCACTACGCCTCCGAAAAGAATCCGTTCTACTGGCAGTTTTTCATCGGCATCCTGCTGATGGCGCTCGTCCTGTTCTTCGAAGGCGGCCTGATGGGCATCATCAACCGGTTCTGGCCGGGCAGGAAAAAGGCCAAGACCGAAGCGAAAGCCGAGGGAGGCGCAGAATGAGCGAGGCTGTGGCAACTGCGCCCGCAAAGGCAACGGGAGGAGCGGGCTCCGTCCTGTCGGTTCGCGGACTGTGCAAGAACTTTGGCGCGCTGGCCGTCACCCAGTCGGTGGATATCGATCTGGCGCCGGGCGCGCGGTTCGGCCTGATCGGGCCCAACGGCGCCGGCAAGACCACGCTGGTGAATCTCCTGACCGGCATGCTGACAGCCGATTCCGGTACGATTACCCTGAACGGCGAACGGATCGAACGGCTTAGCGCCGAAGATCGCGTCAAGCGCGGGCTGGTCCGGACCCACCAGATCAATACACTTCTGATGGAGTTCACCGCGCGCGATAATATCGCCATCGCGATTGCCGAACGTAAAGGTTACGCATGGCGTATCCTGCGCTATGGCAGGCAATGGCGAGAGTGTCTGGCCGAGGCAGACCAGTATCTGCAGGAAATGGGCATCGGCGGCATCGGCGACCGTCTTGTTTCGGAATTGCCCTACGGCGAGCAGCGTCTGCTGGAAATCGCCATTGGTCTTTCCCTGAAACCGAAGGTCCTGCTTCTTGACGAACCCGGGGCAGGGGTGCCGTCCACCGAGACGCATCTGATCGACGAGGCGCTGGAGCGTCTGCCGACCGATATCGCGATCCTGCTCATTGAGCATGACATGGACCTGGTCTTCCGTTTCGCCAAGGAAATCACCGTGCTGGTCCTCGGACAGGTGCTGACCAGCGGCACCCCGGCGGAGATTGCCGCCAATCCGGAAGTCCGGTCTGTCTATTTGGGGCGGAGCCAACAGGTATGACGAACGCCATTTCCGTAAAGAACATCGTTGCCGGCTATGGTCCGACCATCGTACTGGACGGCATTGCGCTCGATATTCCCGAGAACGGCACACTGGCGCTGCTCGGCCGCAATGGCGTCGGCAAGACGACCCTGCTGTGCACCCTTATGGGCCTGACGACACGCCATTCCGGCAGCGTGGAATTCTTTGGCAAGCCGATTGAAGACGTTCCGACCCACATCCGAAGCCGCAACGGATTGGCGCTGGTGCCGCAGGAGCGGCGGATTTTCCCGTCACTTTCGGTGCATGAGAACCTGCTGGTGTCCGTTCAGAAGGGCGGCTGGAGCGTCGAGCAAATATACGAATTTTTCCCCGGCCTCGCCGCAAGGCGTAGCAACGCCGGCAACCAGCTTTCCGGCGGCGAACAGCAGATGCTGGCGGTCGCCCGGGCGCTGGCCGGTGCACCCAAGGTTCTGCTGCTGGACGAGCCGATGGAAGGTCTGGCGCCGGTCATTGTCGATGCGCTGTTCGATGCCTTCTCAAAGATTCGCGACGAGGCGACGATGACCATTGTTCTGGTCGAGCAGAAGGTCGATCTGGCGCTGGAGTTTGCCCACGATGCGATCATTCTCGATCGCGGGCAGGTGGTTTATCGCGGCACTTCCGAGGAGCTGAAAGCCGACGAGGAAGCCCAGCACGCCTATCTGAGTGTCGGCGCTGAAATCGCCTGATCGGTTTTTTCATATGTTGGCGCGTGCGGACTGGTAGCTTCCGGCTGCCTGCGCACTAATTCCATGCAATGCAGCAAAACAGCTTGCCGAACGTGGCGTCGGCTTGCCATAAGCGGTTGCAAATTTCGATATGGCCAGCGCCTTCTTCACTTGCGGGGCAGCCGCTGCAGACAATGAGGCCGGGAGACTGATCGATGGGTGAGTTTGGTATTGGGCAGCCAGTGCGCCGCAAGGAGGACGTTCGTCTGCTGACCGGTGGAGGCGAATATACCGACGATATCGCCGTGGAAGGTGAACTGCTCCACGCCGCCTTTGTCCGCTCTCCTCATGCCAATGCGAAAATTCTTTCCATCGACACATCCGATGCGATGGCCATCCCGGGTGTTGTTGCGGTTCTGACCGGCAAGGACGTTCAGGAGGCCGGTCTGGGCATGGTTGTGACCGATGCAACCTATACCGACCGCTCGGGCAAGGCGATGAACAAGCCTGGCCGTTCCGTCATGCCGGCAGACCAGACCCGCTTTGTCGGCGAGGTTCTGGCGATGGTCGTCGCAGACAATCGAAATACGGCCCGCGATGCGGCCGAGGCGGTTCTCATCGATTTCGAACCTCTTCCTGCAGCTGTGGGTACGGCCAAAGCTCTCGATCCCGCAACGCCGAAAGTTTGGCCGGAGTTCGATTCCAATCTTGTCGTCCACTGGGAATATGGGGAACGCGACAAGATCGAACAGAAGCTGGCTTCGGCAGCGAAGCGCGTCAGCGTCGATCTTATCAACAACCGGCTGGCCGTTGTACCGATGGAGCCGCGCGTCGTTACGGTCGCCTATGACAAGTCAAACGACGGACTGACAATCTATTCACCGACCCAGGGTGCGTCCCGCATCCAGGGAACGATTTCGCAGACCGTGCTGAACATTCCGCAGGACAAGGTTCGCGTCGTGTCCAAGGACACCGGCGGCGGCTTCGGCATTCGCAGCAAGACCTATCCGGAAACGGCCATGGTGGCTTTCGCAGCTCACAGGCTGAAGAAGAGCGTGAAATGGCAGGGCGACCGGTCGGAAACATTCATGTCCGACTATCAGGGCAGGGACCAGCTGAACCACGCCGAAATGGGACTGGATCAGAACGGCAAGATCGTCGCGCTGAAGGTAGAGACAATCGTCAATGTCGGCGCCTACCTGTCGGAAATGGCGTGCGCCTGCCGATGGAGGGCGGTGGCCGCATCCTTCCCTGCATGTATCATGTCGATGATTTCTATTTCTCGGTGAAGCCGGTCTTCACCAACCAGATCTGCACCGATACCTATCGCGGCGCCGGACGCCCTGAAGCCAACTACATCATGGAGCGGCTGATGGATCTGGCGGCTGAGGCCTGCAACCTGCCGCGCGACGAGGTGCGCCGCCGCAACTTCATCCAGCCGGAACAGATGCCCTACAAGACCCATCTGGGCTTTGTCATCGATACTGGCGAGTTCGACGCCACCATGCAGATGGCGCTCGACGCCGGCGACTGGAACGGTTTCGAGGCGCGCCGCAAGGAGGCGCTTGCACGTGGCAAATATCGCGGCATTGGCCTGGCAGCCTTTGTGGAAGGCGCTGGCAGCCGGCCGATGGAGGGCATGCGCGCCAAGGTCGACAAGGATGGTGGGGTCACGCTTTATGCCGGAACCTATTCGCACGGGCAGGGGCATGACACGGTTTATGCCCAGCTTGTCAACGAGTTCCTTGGCGTCGATTTCGACAAGGTAACTCTGGTCGATGGCGATACGCAGACCAACCCGGCGGTTTCCGTCGGCACCTTCGGGTCGCGCTCGTCCATGGTCGGCGGCATGAGTATCCGCATGAGCTGCGACTCGATCATCGTGAAGGGCACCAAGATTGCCGCCCATCTGCTGCAGAGTTCCGAGGATCAGGTCAGCTTTTCGGTTTCCGAAGCCCTATTCAAGACCCAGACAGCGAGCATCAGTTTCGACGAGGTCGCTGCAGCCGCCCACGACCCGGCACGCCTGCCCGATGGCATGGACCCGGGTCTCGACGAGGAAGTTACCTACAAGGGCGATACCGAGAATTTCCCCAACGGCGCCCACGTGGTCGAGGTCGAGGTCGATGCCGACACGGGTATTGTCGAGATTGTCAGCTATGTTGCTGTCGACGATTGCGGCGTGGTGCTCAATCCTTTCATCGTGCATGGTCAGGCGCAGGGCGGAATTGCCCAGGGTGTCGGGCAGGCGCTGACGGAAGATATCGTTTATGACGAGGATGGCCAGCTGGTGACGGCATCCTTCATGGATTACGCAATGCCGCGAGCCCACCACCTCTCCCATATCGACGGACATTTCAACATCGTGCCGAGCAAGACCAATCCGCTTGGGGTCAAGGGGGCAGGGGAAGCCGGCGCTACCGGCGCACCGCCAGCCATCGTCGGCGCCGTGGTGGATGCGCTTAAGGACTTCGGCATCAAGCATATCGACATGCCGCTGACACCGGAGCGAGTCTGGCGTGCTATAGAGGCGGCGAAAAAGGGCAAGGCCGCCTGACCCAGCCTCCGGCCAGTCGACAGGCCGTCGTCCCGATTGGTTTTTCGCCGGAATCGGGATAGATCGTAATCGATTTTCAACACAGGGCGGTTATCCGCCCTATTTGCTGTGACGCTTTTTCCCTTTTGAACCGACGAGGCTATCCATGACTGCCATTATCGATATCAACGGACGCGAGATTCTCGATTCCCGCGGCAATCCGACCGTTGAGGTCGAAGTGTTGCTGGAAGACGGCTCGCAGGGCCGCGCGGGCGTCCCGTCAGGTGCATCGACCGGCGCCCACGAGGCAGTCGAGCTGCGCGACGGCGACAAGTAGCGCTATGGCGGCAAGGGCGTCCTGAAAGCCGTCGAATCTGTCAACGGCGCAATTTTCGACGCCATTACCGGCCTCGATGCCGAAGACCAGGTCGCCATCGACCAGATCATGCTGGAACTCGACGGAACCCACAACAAGGCGAAACTCGGCGCCAACGCCATTCTCGGCGTCTCGCTGGCTGTCGCGAAAGCAGCCGCCGAAGCCTCCAGCCTGCCGCTCTATCGCTATGTCGGCGGCACCCAGGCCCGCACGCTCCCCGTGCCGATGATGAACATCGTCAACGGCGGCGCCCATGCCGACAATCCTATCGACTTCCAGGAATTCATGATCATGCCGGTCGGTGCGCCGACCCTCGCCGAGGCGGTCCGCTGGGGCGCCGAAGTCTTCCAGGTTCTCAAGGCGGGACTGAAGAAGGCCGGCCACAACACCAATGTCGGCGACGAAGGCGGCTTCGCGCCGAACCTGCCGAGCGCCGAAGCGGCCCTCGATTTCTGCATGAACGCCATCCGCGCGGCTGGCTTCGAGCCGGGCAAGGACATCTATCTGGCGCTCGATTGTGCTTCAACTGAATTCTTCAAAGATGGAAGCTATCATTATGAAGAGGAAGGAAAAGTTTTGTCGATCGATGAGCAGGTTGCCTATCTCGCCAAGCTGGTCGGCGATTATCCGATCGTTTCCATCGAGGACGGCATGTCCGAGGATGACTGGTCCGGCTGGAAGGAGCTGACCAACGCCATCGGCAACAAGTGCCAGCTTGTCGGCGACGACCTGTTCGTGACTAACGTCAAGCGCCTCAAGCAGGGCATCGATACCGGCACCGCCAATTCGATCCTCGTCAAGGTCAACCAGATCGGTTCGCTGACCGAGACGCTGGCAGCCGTCGACATGGCCCACCGGGCCGGTTACACCGCCGTCATGTCGCATCGTTCCGGCGAGACCGAGGACGCCACCATCGCCGACCTTGCCGTCGCCACCAACTGCGGTCAGATCAAGACCGGCTCGCTGGCCCGTTCCGACCGGCTGGCGAAATACAACCAGCTGATCCGCATCGAGCAGGAACTTGGCCAGCAGGCGATCTATGCCGGACGCAGCGCACTCAAGGCGCTGGCGAAGGCGATGTCCTGAAACGAGGCCATGACCGCAACGCGCTGGACAATCACGTTACGGTAATACAAGGTTATCGAAGGCCCCGGGCACAATCCATGTCCGGGGCCTATGAATGTAACGAACGCATCCGGGAAGCGCGCCATGCCGACACTGTACGATCCCATTCGCCTTGGCGATATCGACCTGCCTAATCGCATAATCATGGCGCCGATGACCCGCTCGCGCGCCGATGCGGACGGGGTACCGCTGCCTTTCGTGAAAGACTACTACGCCCAACGCGCCTCGGCGGGGCTCATCGTGACCGAAGCGATCTATGTCTCCCGGATGGCCAAGGGATATGTGCGTACTCCCGGGCTGGTGACCGACCAGCAGGTGATGGGCTGGATGCAGGTGACACAGGCAGTCCACGACGCCGGGGGCAAGATTTTCGCGCAGCTCTATCATACCGGCCGGGTTGCGTTGCCGGACTTCCTGCCCATGCGTGCGCTGCCTGTAGCGCCGTCAGCAATCGCCATCGAGGGACAGAACAAGACCGACGACGGCCCCAAGGACTTTGTCGTGCCGCGGGCGCTGGAGACGGACGAAATTCCCGGCGTCGCGTCCGAATTCGTCAATGCGGCGGAAATGGCGCTCGCCGCCGGCTTTGATGGTGTCGAGATCCATGCAGCCTCGGGCTATCTCATCCACCAGTTCCTCGACGCAGCCATCAACCAGCGCAAGGACATCTACGGCGGCTCGGTGCAGAACCGCGCCCGTTTTCTCCTTCTCGTGGTGGACCGGGTCCGAGATGCTATCGGCGATGGCAAGGTCGGCCTGAAGCTGTCGCCCCGCATCAAGTTCAACGGTGTGACCGAGCCGGATGCGGAAGAGATGTACCCCTTTCTGGCGAAGGAACTTTCCGCCCGCAATCTCGCCTATCTGCACGGCGCCAAGCAGGGCGGTTACGAAATCCATTCCGAAATGCGCCCGCTCTACAAGGGCAACTATGTTGCCGGCGCAGGATTTACGGCCGAGAGCGGCAATGCCGCTCTGGCATCCGGCGCTGCCGATGCCATCGTCTTTGGCAAGCCCTTCCTTGCCAATCCCGATCTGCCGCGCCGCATGCGTGAGGGACTTGAGCTTGCCGAAGCCGATCCAAAGACAATTTACTGGGGCGGCGAGCAGGGATACAGCGACTACCCGGCATTGCCCTAGGCCGCCAACTGGCCCTGGCTCCACTCGCTAAACCGTTTGCTAACCATTGATCCGCCACCATTAAGGAGGGCGCGGGCGGATCAATCGGAGACCGGAATGAGAACGCGGATCGCATGCTTCACCTGCCTGCTGGGCGCAGCGCTTGCCGGGTGTACGCGCACCGATAGCCGCCTTGCGGGCGCCGGGGCAGGGGCTGCCGCTGGCGCCGTAGTGGCCGGTCCCGTCGGTGCAGCCGTTGGCGGCGTGATCGGCGCAATCGTCGGACCGACCGGGGCGCAAAAAAGCCGCCGCCGCCACTGACAGACGATCGGCAGACCGGCCAGTCTTGCGAACTACAGGTCCGCGATCTTCGGCATTACTTCCGTCTTGAACAGCTGCAGCGACCGCAAGGCCTGCGGCAATGTCATGCAGCCGAAGAACATGTAGGAAATCAGATAGTTGATCCCCAGTGCCGCAACTTGTTCGCGGATTTGTGCAACCACCGTCTCCGGCGTTCCGGCGATCAGTGTGCCCATCTTCACGTTCTGGTCGAAGTCCGGGCTGCCGGGAATGTTCAGGCGCTTCACGAAGTCGGAATTGGCGTGCACGCGCAGCAGATAGGTCAGGTTCTCGTGCAGATGTTGTGTGGCCGGTGCGGCGATGGCGCGCGCTTCTTCCTCGGTATCGGCTACCACGATCTGGCGGCTGACGCCGATGGCGCAACCACCGGAAAACTCCGCCTTCGGATTGGCCGGTCCGCCGCGCTTCGCCATCGCCGTCCGGAAAGCCTCGATATTTTCCTTCGCCTTGGCCGTCGGACCGTTCGATGCGAAATGCATCCCGTGTTCTCCTGCCCAGGTTGAGCCCTCCGTATTGGATGAGCCGTACCAGAAGGCAGGCGTCGGCTGCTGAAGGGGACGCAGCGGCATGGGTACGTCCTTGTAGGTGAAGTATTCGCCCTCGTAGGTGAACGGATTGTTCGTCAGCGCCGCGGTCAGGCACTTCCACGCGTCAATGAAGATCTCGCGGGATTTCTCATGCGCCACCTTGTGGTAGTTCAACTCGAAAGGCGACACGCCGCGCCCGACTCCGATCTCGAGCCGGCCCTTGCTCAGGTGATCGAGCATGCACACT
>JAPOIA010000077.1 GCA_029979185.1 Alphaproteobacteria bacterium
GCCGTGGCTCATCCAGACCGGATATTTACCACCCTTTTGCCATACGCCCTCAAAGAGCGCGCTGTCTTCGCGCACTTCCACATCGGCGCGGCCGAACTCCGCGGCGTGTCCGCCTTCGACCTTGCCACCCATCGCGGCTACGATTCCGACCATCCGCGCGTTGCCGGGGATGTCGGCATGGCGGGCGTTGCCATCGATTCCATCTACGACATGCGCACGCTGTTTGCGGGCATCCCGCTCGACCAGATGACCGTGTCGATGACGATGAACGGCGCCGTGCTGCCGGTGCTCGCCGGCTACGTCGTCGCCGCCGAGGAGCAGGGCGTGGCGCAGGAACAGCTCTCCGGGACCATCCAGAACGACATCCTCAAGGAGTTCATGGTCCGCAACACCTACATCTACCCGCCCGAGCCGAGCATGCGGATCATCGGCGACATCATCGAGTACACGGCGCGGCAGATGCCGAAGTTCAACTCGATCTCGATCTCCGGCTACCACATGCAGGAGGCGGGAGCGACGGCCGACCTGGAACTGGCGTACACGCTGGCCGACGGCCTCGAATACGTCCGTGCCGGCATCGACGCAGGCCTGGACATCGACGCATTCGCCCCGCGGCTGTCGTTCTTCTGGGCGATCGGGATGAACTTCTACATGGAGGTCGCAAAGCTTCGCGCCGCGCGGCTTTTGTGGGCGAACCTGATCAAGCCCTTCAAACCGCAGAACGACAAGTCGCTGGCGCTGCGCACCCATTGCCAGACGTCTGGCTGGTCGCTGACAGCACAGGACGTCTACAACAATGTCGTGCGCACTGCGATCGAAGCAATGGCGGCCACACAGGGCCATACGCAATCGCTGCATACCAATGCACTGGACGAGGCTCTGGCATTGCCGAGTTATTTTTCAGCCCGCATTGCGCGTAACACGCAGATATTTCTGCAACAGGAATCGCGCACGACCCGCATTATCGACCCATGGGGCGGTTCCTATTATGTCGAACGGTTGACAGCGGAACTCGCCATGCGCGCCAAGCAGCACATCAATGAAGTCGAAGCGCTGGGCGGCATGGCAAAAGCCATCGAACAGGGCTTGCCGAAAATGCGCATAGAAGAGGCTGCAACCAAGACGCAGGCGCGCATCGACAGCGGCCAGCAGACCGTCGTAGGCGTTAACAAATACCGGCAGGAAAACGAAAAGTCGATCGACGTTCTGAAGGTCGACAATTCCACCGTGCGGCGCTTGCAAATCGACAAACTGAAGCGGCTGCGCTCCGAGCGCAACGAAGCCGATGTCGCATCTGCGCTGGATGCCATCAGCAAGGGGGCAGCCGGCAAGGGCAACATGCTCGAACTTGCCATCCATGCCGCACGAGCCAAGGCGACGGTCGGCGAAATTTCTGATGCCATGGAACGGGTCTTCAACCGGCACAAGGCAAAGATACAGGTCGTCTCCGGCGTCTATGATCGAGAGTCAGGCGATGCCTCGGAAATCGTGGCGCGCGTTAAGGCGATGACGAAAGACTTCGCCGCCAACGAGGGCCGCAAGCCGCGCATTCTCGTCGCCAAAGTCGGGCAGGACGGCCATGACCGCGGCCAGAAGGTTGTCTCCTCGGCTTTCGCAGACCTCGGCTTCGATGTCGATATCGGCCCGCTGTTCGCTACTCCATCAGAGGCTGCAGCGCAGGCGGCGGACGGCAATGTCCATATCGTCGGTATATCCTCGCTCGCTGCCGGGCATCTCACGCTGGTTCCTGAAGTACGTGCGGAACTGGAGCGCCTTGGCCGCGACGACATCATGATCGCCGTCGGCGGTGTTATCCCGCCGCAGGATTTCGCCGCGCTGGAAGAGGCAGGCGCTGCCGCCATCTTTCCGCCGGGCACCATGGTTGCAGAAGCCGCGGAAAAGCTGCTGACGGAACTGAACATCCGGCTGGGATACGCGCAGCGCCCGGCAGCGGAATAGTCTGCCGGGCGCGCATATGACCCGCATTCTCCTCACCGGCTTCGGCGCGTTTCCCGGCGCACCGGTTAATCCGACGCAAGCCATAGTGCATGCGCTTGCAACGCGACACCGCCAGCGACTCCAGCGCGCAGGGATCGACCTTCGCACGGCGATATTGCCCGTGGTCTATGCACAAGTGGAAGCAGCCATTGGCGTATTGCTCAAAGAACACAATCCCGATGTTGTAATCCATCTGGGGCTCGCCGGGCGGCGCAGGACTATCAGTATCGAAACGCGGGCGCGCAACAGGCTCAGCACGATACATCCGGATGCCACCCATGCATTTGCCCCTCATATGACGATTGTGAAGGACGGTGCACAGGCAATCCCCGCGCGCTGGCCTGCCCGGCGAATGGCGGCCGCAGCAAGCCGCGGAGGCTTTGCCGCACACACATCCATTGATGCGGGCGACTACCTGTGCAATCAGGCGCTATACATTTCCCTGGCACACCACAAAGGGCTGTGCGGCTTCATCCATGTGCCGCGCCTGCAGCGCAACCTGCCGCTTGCCCACAGGCTGCGGCCGTTTCGGCGCGATTCGCGGGCAAAGCCCCCAGCATTGCCAAACTTATGCGACCTGGAGAATGCAGTGTTTGCAGCCATCAGTGAACTGTCGGTGGAGCACAGGCGAGTGTTGCACCGGATAGGCGCATAAGTCCGGGAACTAGCGATTGGCATGCCGGGTCAACACGACCATGCCGCGCGGCGCACCCTGCGTAACCGCGATGCAATCCTTGCGGCCGGACAGAAGGCATTTTTCGATTTTCTGCTGCTGCTCGAACATCCTGATCGTGTAGCCAATGCACAGGGCAAGCGCCAGCAGGAAGGCCGCGGCAACCAGATTCACGAAATGCCTCTGATCGTAATCGGTATCGTCGCGTTCGCGCATTGCCACGGGACGGCGACCGGCAGGATTGCGCTCATCCTGTGCCGACAGGGCCGTTTCCTGCAAATAGCTCTTGCGCATCGCCGTTTGCCCGAAGCTGTCGATGAGTGGTCAATCAATAAAGTTTAACAAGGAATGCCTTTGGCGCAAAGTGCGAACTTCTGCGCCATGGCCGCTGAGGTCTAGCTATTGGCGGCAGCGGTTCGGTGGTCGCGAAACCTGTCGCGATCAAGCGCTCGAAAGACGCCGCTGGTTCGTGCGATTACCTCACCGGAACCAACACGCACATCGCATTCGACGAACAGCAGCGCCCGGGTCTTGCGAACGACCTTCGCTTCGGCTTCCAGCCGGCCTCGTCCGGGTGCGAAGAAGGACGCCTGCATGGTTACGGTCACGACGGTCCGGGTTTCAGGCAATGCCGAACGGGCCGCGCCACCCATTGCCGCGTCGGCCAGAGTTGTGATGAGCCCGCCATGGGCAATGCCGAGTGAGTTAAGCAATTCCGGCCGCGGCTCAACCACAGCGATACAACGGCCGCCTGCCACCAGCGGGCGTTCGATGCCGCAATATTCCAGGAATGGAAAGCTCTGGCCCTCGTCCGGATTGTCCATGGCCAGCCCCTTACGGCCGCCAGGGCACAACCGGCAGGCCGGCATAGTTCTCCGCGACCAGCCGGCAGCCGGCATCCGATCCGAACACCGTGCGCAATTCGGCGATCTGCCGTTTCAGATCGAACGGATTGGCGTCATAGGGTGGATGCAGCATGGTTGTCATCCACCACGAGAAATGCTCGGCCCGCCAAACCCTGTCGAGGCATGTTTTTGTATAGCTCTCGAGATAGCCGCTTCTGTTGTTCTTGTAGTGATCGAGCAGCGCGCGCGACAAGGCGCATATGTCGGCCATCGCAAGGTTCATACCCTTGGCGCCGGTCGGCGGAACGATATGGGCGGAATCGCCGGCCAGGAAAAGCTTGCCATATTGCATCGGTTCGCTGACCCAGGAGCGCATCGGCGTGATCGCCTGCTGAAGAATTTCGCCCTCGTTCAGCTTCAGCCCCTCATGATCGCCAAGGCGTCCGCGTAATTCGCTCCAGATTCGCTCTGCCGGCCAGTTGTCGAGGTGATCGTCAGGCCGCACCTGCAGATAGGCGCGGGTCAATTCCTCGCTGCGCATGGAGAAAAGGGCAAAACCACTATCGCTATGACTGTAGACCAGCTCCTCCGACGGCGGGACAGCCGCGATCAACAGGCCGAGCCAGCCGAAGGGATAGACGCGGTCGTAGTCGCGCCGGACGGCCTCGGGCATGGCCGGGCGGCTGATGCCGTGAAAACCATCGCATCCGGCAAGGAAATCACACTCAAGCGTCTTCAGCTCGCCCTCGTGAGTGAATGTGACGACCGGCCTGTCGTCGAGGCCGGAAATAGCAGTGGCCTCCGCCTCGAACAGGATCGTGCCGCCATCGCGGCGGCGCACATCGGCCATATCCTTGACGATCAGCTGCTGGGCGTAAATCGTGACGCGCCGTCCGATAAGCTCCTGCATGTCGATGCGATGACAAGCGCCATCGAACGTGAACTGGACCCCGTCATGCGGCAGGCCGAACCGGTTGAGATTATCCGCCAGGCCAACTTCATTCAGCAGATCGACGGTATTCTGCTCCATCAGACCTGCGCGAATGCGCGTGGTGCAATATTCGTAGGAACGCGATTCCAGTACGACGGACTGAATGCCCTCCAGATGCAGGAGATGGGACAGCAAGAGGCCGGCCGGCCCCGCCCCGATGATTGCAACCTGTGTGCGCATGCGTGATCCTCCCCAGACATCCCTATAGCATAATCCCGGACAGATAGGTCTGCCCGGGATTGCTCAATTCACGATATTGCGGAAGCCTTTCGCATCCGCGGGCGAAAATCAGACTTCGCCCCAGACTTCCTTTGCAAGATCCACACAGAAGGCAAGCTTTTCCCACTGACGCTCTTCGGTGATCGTGTTGCCTTCCTCGGTGGAGGCGAAGCCGCATTGCGGCGACAGGCAGAGCTGTTCCAGCTTGGTGTATTTGACTGCTTCGTCGATACGGCGGCGGATGCTGTCCTTGGTTTCCATCTCGCCGGTCTTGGAAGTAACCAGCCCCAGAACGACCATCTTGTCAGCCGGCAGGTGACGCAGTGGCGCCAGATCGCCGGACCGGTCATTGTCCCATTCGAGGAAGTAGCCGTCGAGATTGATCTTGTTGAACATCAGGTCGGCGATGTGCTCGTAGCCGCCGGAAGCAACGAAGGTTGAACGGAAGTTGCCACGGCAGACATGCATGGTCACGCGCATGTCGTTCGGACGGTTTTCCAGCGCCGTGTTCAGCGTATAGGCATATGCCTGTTCCATCTCGGCGGGGTTCTCGCCGCGGTCTTCCAGCATCTTGCGCTGGGCCGGATCGCAAAAATAGGCCATCGAACAGTCGTCGATCTGCAGGTAGCGGCAGCCGGCGTCGTAGAATTCCTGGATGGCCTGACCGTAGGCCTTGCCGAGATCGGTCCAGAAGTCTTCCATCTTCGGATAGACGTCCTTGTTGATCATCTTCGAGCCGCCGCGATAGTGCAGCATCGAAGGGCTGGGGATCGACATTTTCGGCGTCTGCTTGGTGTTGTCGCGGACGAATTTGAAGTGCTCGACGTGATAATGGTTGCGGCCGCCAAGCCTGGATTCGACATATGGCGCTTCCGCCTTGGTCTGCACGCCCGCGAACTTGATGCCGGATTCGACTTCGATCAGTTTCACGCCTTCGAGGCCGGCCAGAAAATCGTAGTGCCACCAGGCGCGGCGGAATTCACCGTCTGTTATGCCCTTCAGGCCGACTTCTTCCTGCTTGGCGATGATCTTGCGAATTTCGGCATCTTCCACCGCCTTCAGCTGATCGGCAGTGATTTCGCCCTTGGCTTTTTTCTCGCGCGCTTCCTTCAGGGGGGCGGTGCGCAGGATTGATCCAACATGGTCGGCGCGAAACGGCGGCGTCATGATTCCCATTCGAGTTCTCCTTCTGGATTTCAGCCGGTCTTTACCGCGGCGCAATTGCCGCAGAATTGGCCAATCTGATAGCCGTTTTAAGGCTCTGCTGCCAGCCTTGCGGCCGGTTTGCGGGAAAATTAAGCGATTTTGCGCCCGGATTTTGTCCGCACTCAAAATCCGGGCAGATTTTATGGCAGTTCCGGTCAGGTTGCCGACGAGGAGTCGCGCAACACCGGTGCTTCCAATGCTCCGGCAGCTGCCTGGGACGGCGGAAGAGAGGAATCCCAGCGGCAGCCGACATACCTTGCCGCAGTGACCGCATCGGCATCGCGGGAACACAGCCACAGCAACGGATCGATCATCACGTCGGGGGAAATCAGCTTGCGGCCTGTCCGGTCGATTTCCGCGCGGGTGGCGGCGCTGACAAAATCGGTGTCGGCAGCTCCGCCCGGTATCAGCGAATTCACGGTAACGCCCGTGCCTGCCAGATCCTGCGCCCAGATGAGCGTTTCCGCTTCGATCGCCGTCTTGGTGACGCCATAGGGCGAATTGGTGCCCCTTTGCATGGTCCCCAGGGACGTCGTGATATTGATAATACGCCCCCAGCCTCCGGCGATCATGTGAGGCGCCGCGCAGTACGACATGAGATAGGTGCCGTTGACATTGGTGTCGACCACGCGGGTCCAGGCGTCCGGATCGGCCTCCCAGAATTTCAGCGATTTCGTCTGCGGCGCATATTCGATGTGAGTCGGGCCGAGCGCGGCATTGTTGACCAGGATGTGCAGGCCGCCATAGGCCGTGACGGTTTCATCGACAAGGTGTCGGCATTGCGCACGATTACGGATATCACAAAACGCGCCAACAGACCGGTCGCCGCCGCCCGCCGCATCAGCAGCAAACTGTGCTTCCTTCCAGTCGATATCGGCAAATACGACATTCGCGCCTGCCTTGATCAGGGCGCTGGCCATAGTGCGACCGAGCCCCCGGGCAGCCCCGGTTACGATGGCTGTCCTGCCTTCCAGCTGAGAGGAGCCCTGCAGATCGTCCGCCATAATGTATCTCCCTTGAATTACGGCCGGCGTTAGATCGCTCAGGCCGATTGACCGGCGTTGAATTGCGAAAAGTTTTCCGGCAGATCCAGCGGCAGGCGTTCTACCATTACACCGCTGACGGCGGACAGGCGTACGCAGTTGACGCTCTGGGCATAGTCGAAGGAGCCGGAATACCAGGCTTCGACGGGGCCGTTCCCAACCTTCACCCAGCGGTTCCAATGTCCCAGAGCAACATAGTCTGCATCGGTAGCAATGAGTTCTTCGTCGCCGATCAGCCAGGAAGGTCGGAGGCGGGTCGAGCGATCCGGCTCCGGCGTGTAATGGCCGTGACCCATGGCCACATGCCACCGGGACGTGCGGGGGCGGGGATTGGCGAATGGATCCATGTCGGAATAGTCGCGATGCGCCCTGCCCCAGACTTCAAGTTCGAATTGCGGAAAATGCACCGCCTCTTCATGGGTGACGCCGAGAACCGACAGGCATTCGATGCCGGCAAAAGCAGGATGATGATAGACCGCATCCTCGACAGCCGGATCGTGATTGCCGGGCAGGATGATGACCGGAATCGAAAATTCATGCAGCACCTCGGCGGTGCGTTCCAGCAGACCTGCCGGCAGCCTGTGGCAGTCGAACGTATCGCCGGCGAGCAGAACAACGTCGGCGCTCGCCTTGCGAGCGGCGTTCAGGACGGCGCGCAAGGATCCCGTTCCATCGCCATCGAACAATTTGGGGGTGTAGTGATGATCAACGTGAACGTCCGACGAATGGACCAGTATCACGTCCCGCTCCGGTCCGCCTTCCGGCTTAGATGTATCGGCCAAGCGTTGCTCCCTCGAATTCCTTTCAAGGGATATAGCGCCGGGCCTGCGGACGCAATGTCAAGGCGGCAAGGATTGCAGGAGCGCCGCCTGTTGAAACCAGGATCAGCGCTGGCCGAAGTTCTTCTGCTCGGCGGGCACATTGTAGAGCCGGATCACCCGCACAGCCCGCGCAGGCTTTGCCAATGTGCCCCGGATGGTCAATGGACGGGGGGACATGGCCAGCGCCGCCATCTGCGCATTGGCGCCGGAAGCTGTGGCGCTGCTGCTGGTCTGGGCGCTGACGGCAGCGGAACCGGCGATTACGGCCGCAGCAGCTGCTGCAGCAAGGGTCAGGGCGACGGCCAGAGGGGCTTTGCGGACCTGATTGTTCGATACCTTGGACAACATGGGCTCTCTCTCCTGTCATCGGCGGCGCTGAGGCCTTTTCGATGGTTGGAGAGTGCCGCATCGCACGCAGGGACGATGTGCGCCCGCGCACAGGATACATTGAGTGGTCAGACCGGCTCGAGAGGGCGACACGGGCCGCCGGGCAACACCACCTCTATTGGATCGCCCGGGGCAACCTGGCCGCCTGCTACTACGATTGCCATCACTCCGGATTTGCGCACCAGATTTCCTGCCGCGTCCCGGCCCAGTACCGCCTTCATCAGGCCGGGCCGGAACCTGTCAATCTGGGAACAGGGATTACGGAGGCCCGTGAGTTCAATGATGGCGCTATCGCCTATCCTCAGGCGCGTTCCCTGCGGCAGGAGCAGGAGATCGAGGCCTTCGGTGGTGATATTTTCGCCGAAGTCGCCCGGGTGAATCCTGAACCCCTTCCCTGCCAATTCGGCAAACAGTTCGCTGTGAATAAGATGCACCTGCCGCAGGTTGGGCGCAGCGGGATCCTTTGCCCTGTGATGGCGGTGCCGGACCGTTTCGCCCATATGCGCGTCACCTTCCACACCCAGGCCGGTGCGCAGGCGGATGAACATCTCCGCCCGCTTGGAGAAAGTATGATGGGGACTGCGCGCAACTGCAATCACCACGCCGGGACCGGGCACAACCGGTCTCCGGTTATTCAGGCTTCCAAGGCGTTCCCATGAAGTCGCGCTTGCCGATCACGACGCCGCAATGACGCAACAGGTCATAGGCGGTGGTTGCATGGAAATAGAAATTCGGGAAGGTGAAATTCAGCAGCATTGTCTGGCCGGTAAAGCGGCGCTCGCCAGACGGCAAGGTAAAGACGATTTCCTTGTCTTCCTGACCGTCCATCTGCTCCGGCTTGATCGTCTTGACGAATTCCACTGCCTTGGCGAGGCGCGCCTTCAGATCGTCAAATGTCTTTTCATCATTGGCAAAAGTCGGCGCCTCGACGCCGGCGATACGGGCGCAGGCGTTGACCGCATGATCGCAGGTCGAACGGACCTGCCGCACGAAGGGAAACATGTCGGGGTAAAAGCGGTTGTTGATGAAATAGCTCTCGTCGAGCTTCTTCTCTTCGCAATGGGCCTGCGCCTTCGAAATCACATTCGACAGCGCCTCGAGAATCTGCACGAAGATTGGTGCGGAAATCGTGTACATGGAAACAGCCATACGTCTCTCCCTTGAGTTTGCCCTTACGGTAGCTTTTAGGTTTGCTTCCCGGCGAGCCTCGCGATTTAGCCGGCCCCGGATGTGTTCAGCCTGCAAGTTCTACTCCAGGGCGAAGCCGGGCGAAAGCATCAACCTCGCCCGGGGCAAGCGAAAACGGGTGGCAGATACATGCGATACGGGCTAACGGGCTCAGTATGCGCTTTCCAGTCGGTTGTCCGATATCTCTCCTGCCTGCGACACGTCCATGAACCATACCTTGGGAATATCAATGATCCTCGCGTTCTGCCTGTCGCAGGCGTTCCGGGACGTCTATCTCGGCCATGTTTTCCAGAAAGTGGACTTCTTCGCCGTCATCCTGTTGGCTTTCATTCCATCAACACTGGTCTTTGGAGCCATTGCATGGCGCTATCGACGGGCAGACTTCCAACTGCTTGGCCGCCATGTCCCCACGCTGGTTGCGATGAATGTCGCTACGGCGATGGCATGGACGTCGTATTTCTTCGGACTGGCGCATATCGAACCGGCGATCGTCAATACGCTGCATAGCGGGGTCGCGCCGCTGACCGTCATCGCCCTCTCTGCCGCAGGCATCGCCATGGCCGGTTCGCACACTGTACGCTGGCTGGAGGGAGCGCTGCTTGCCGGCATGGCCGCCACTCTGGCCGGCTTGTGGTGTGTGGTACTTGGCGGACGCTCGGGACTTGCCGGGGCGACATGGCAATCGTCGTTGCCGGCGTTGTGCCTGCTTGTGGTCAGCGGCGCTTCAATCACCATATCGCATCTGTTCGCCAAGACGCTTTCCAGCGCAGGCATTGGCGCGGCTGCCATTACGGCATCGCGCTACATGCTTATCATCGCCATGGCGGTTGTCTTCATTGTCATACGCGGACAACCCAGCGGGATTGCCGGCATCGGCCATGGAGTACTGCTGGGCGCAGCCGCAGCTCTGCTGATCGCTCTTCCGTTGTATGCTTTGCAAATCGGTATCGCGCATACCCCGCAACTCATGTCGCATATCCTGCGCGCGCTGGGGCCGGTTTTCGTCTTTGCCCTGCAGCAGTTCGACGGACGCGTAAGCTGGTCCGGTCCGGTTCTGGTACTGATCCTCGCTTATTCTGTGTTTGTTGCAGGGGCCAATATTGCACACGGGTTTGCGGCTCGCTCGCCCCGGAGCCGCACCGGTTGAACCGGCGCAAAAAATGGAGATTTCTCCGTCTATGAACGAATTGTTCAGGTTATGAATCTATATCATTCCAGCACGCCGCATTTGCGGATCGAACTGGAGTGAATAAACGCATGAAAAATCTGTTTTCACGCTTTGCCAAAGACGAGTCCGGCGCTACCGCTATCGAATACGGCCTGATTGCCGGCCTGATCGGTGTTGTCGTTATCGGCGCGGTTACCACGCTCGGCACCTCGATCAACAACAAGTTCTCGACGATCGGCAGCGCCCTGGGCTAATTCGCCGCTATCGCTTCGAATATGGA